>NZ_JBHWZS010000098.1:0-26800 GCF_042728155.1 Streptomyces sp. NPDC060209 | reverse complement strand
CTCCCGGGCCCGCTTCCGTCGTGCGAGGTGCGGAGCGCGGCCGACGCGCGTGTGGCCCATGCTCGCCCCGGCAGGGATTCCCCAGTTTCCGATCGGGCAGGTCCCCGTGGTCCACGCTGCCCGTGTTCCGTATTTCGTAGGCGAGTTCGATGCATCTCTGATGTGCTCAGCACCATCGCTCACCTTCGTCCTGGAGACCTGTTGAATACGTCACCGGTGAACCCCGAACCCGGCCACCCGCACCGAATGGACCCGTCCGGTGGCTGTCCGCACGCGGCCAACGCCCGCCTGCTGTCCCAGGGCGCCGTCACCGCGGTGGTCCTGCCCGGTGAGGTGGAGGGCATGGCGGTACTGGGTCATGCCGCTCTCAAGGAGTTCCTGGCGCACCCGGATGTCGCCAAGGACGCGCAGCACTTCGCGGCGCTCCAGGCGGGTGAGATCCCGGATGGCTGGCCCCTGAAGACGTTCGCCACGGTGCAGGGGATGACCACCGCCGACGGGACCGACCACCGACGGCTGCGGGCTCTCGTGAGCAAGGCATTCACCACGCGCCGTGTGGAGGAACTGCGCCCGCGTATCGAGGCGTTGACGGCCTCACTCCTGGATGGTCTCGACCGGGCCGCAACCGCCGGTGACGGTGTCGCCGACCTGCGTACGCACTTCGCGTTGCCCCTGCCCATGGGCGTCATCTGTGAGCTGCTGGGCGTGGACGCCGGACACCACGAGCGGCTGCACGACCTGTCCAACCGCATCGTCGCCACCGACATCGGCCCCGCGGAGGCGATGGCGGCGAACCGGGAGATGGTGGAGGTGCTCAGCACGGTCGCAGCCGCCCGGATGGAGAATCCGGGGGATGACCTGATCAGCGCGCTGATCACGGCCCGGGAGGAGAACGGCGACCGGCTCGGCCCGCAGGAGCTGATCGGCACGCTGATGCTCACGATCATCGCCGGGCACGAGACGACGCTCAATCTGATCACCAACGCCGTACGCGCCCTGTGCACCCATCGGGATCAGCTCGCCCTGGTCCTGTCCGGCGAGGCGAGCTGGGCGGACGTGGTGGAGGAGACGCTGCGCTGGGACAGTCCGGTCAGCTATTTCCCGTTCCGCTACCCGACGCGCGACCTGACACTCGACGGCACCGTGATCCCCAAGGGGACCCCGGTGCTCGCCGGCTACTCCGCGGCGGGCCGCGACACGAAGGCCCACGGCCCCGATGCCGACCGCTTCGACGTCACCCGAGGCGGCGAGACCCGGCACCTCTCGCTCGGCCACGGTGCGCACTACTGCATGGGCGCCCCGCTGGCCCGGATGGAGGGCACTGCCGCGCTCGGGCAGCTGTTCACCCGCTTCCCCGACCTCGATCTCGCCGTTCCGGAGGCCGAACTGCCGCGCCACGCCTCCTTCGTGGGCAACAGTGTGCGGGCGCTTCCGGTCCGCCTGCGGGGCTGAGGCAGAGTTCACGGCAGCCGGGCTCTCCCCCGGCTGCCGGCCACACCGGAGCCGAGGCGGACACGGGCCGTTCCCACCTGACTCGAACCCCACTTGTGCCCACCCGCCGGGCCCGGTGTCATACATCACGGCAGACCCACCTCGCGGATTGACAACGTTGCCTGAACCTCCCAGGTGCGGTGCCGGGCGCCGCCGCCACCGCACCACACGAAGGAGAACGCCGATGCGCTTACGCCCCTCCGCCGCCGCACGACTGTCCCTCGCAGCCGTGAGCGCCGTGGCCCTGTCCCTCGCACAAGTGCCGCAGGCCTCCGCCCAAGGCCCGGGCCCGGGCCCGGGCGGGAAGTGGGCCGCGGCCTGGGGCGCGAGCCAAGTGGTCGGCAGTGAGATCCCCGGCAACAGCTGCCCCGCCGGATCGGGCCTGGAGAACCGGACGGTTCGCAATGTGCTTTTCGTCAGCGCCGGCGGCGACAACGTCCGGATCCGGCTCGCCAACACCTTCGGTACGCGGCCGGTGAGCGTGGACCACGTCACGGTCGCACTCCAGAGGTCCGGGGCCGCGGCTGTGCCGGGCACACTGCGCACCCTGACCTTCGGCGGCCGCGGGGACACCACGGTCGCGGCCGGCCAGGACCTCTTCAGCGACCCCGTGCCGATGCGCGTGCGAGCCCTCTCCAGCCTGCTGGTCAGCGTGCACGTGGACAAGGCCACGGGCCCCGTGACGAACCATCCGTTCACCGCCCAGGGCAACTATGTCGCCGCCGGGGACGCGGCCCTCGACCCCTCAGGCACCCACTACACGGACACTCCCTGCTGGATGCTGGTGAGCGGCGTGGACGTGCGCGGAAGCGCCCGTACGGCCGGCACCGTGGTGACGTTCGGCGACTCCATCACCGACACCGCGAACACCACCGGCAATGCCAACCAGCGCTATCCCGACCACCTCGCCCGCAGGCTGCAGGACCGTACGGGGCGCACCCTGGCGGTGGTGAACGCGGGCCTGGGCGGCAACCGCCTCATCGCCGCGCGGGACGGCGAGCCCTACTACGGTCCGTCGGGGATCTCGCGGGTGGAGCGCGATGCGCTCGGCCAGAGCGGCGTCGAGGCCGTCATCCTCCAGGAAGGCATCAACGACATCGGATTCAACGCTTCCGCCGAGGACATCATCGCCGGGTACCGGACGTTCATCGCGAAGGTCCACGCCAAGGGCGTTCCGGTGTACGGCGGGACGCTGCTGCCCTTCCGCGGATCGTTCGTGTGGACGCCGGAACGCCAGGCCACCTGGACGACGGTCAACGACTGGATCCGGCACTCCGGCGCATTCGACGGAGTGGTCGACTTCGCGGCGGCCACCGCGTCGGCCGCCGACCCACTGGCGCTGGAGCCCGCCTACGACAGCGGGGACGGGCTGCACCCGAACGACGCGGGCACGCGCGCCATGGCCGATGCCGTCGACCTCGGCCTGTTGCTCACCCGGCCCGAGCGGAAGGACTCACCCCGCCACTGAACACAAGGCCGCGTAGATCCGTATCCACTTCTGACGTCGGCTCACCTGACGTCTCGTACCCGATGAAGGGAATGCCGGCATGAGCGCATCGCAGGAGAGCCAGGTCCACTTCGGTCGTCGCACCGTCGTCGCGGTCGGTGCGACGGGGCTGGCCGCCGCTCTCACCGCGTGCGGAGGCGGTTCGAAGGGCTCCGGCGGTTCGGACACGGTCGAACCGGCCGGGGAGGGGGACGGCGCGAACGGCGGCGCGCCCCTCGCCGCAACCGCTGACATCCCGGAGGGCGGAGGAGTGGTCTTCGCCGACGAGGGAGTGGTGGTGACACAGCCGAAAGCCGGTGAGTTCAAGGCCTTCTCGTCGGAGTGCACCCACCAGGGCTGCGCGGTGAAGGGGATCGCCAATGGCGTGATCACCTGCCCGTGTCACAACAGTACGTTCGACGCGACGACCGGCGAGGTGACGGGCGGTCCGGCGACGCTGCCACTGCCGGAGAAGCAGATCCGGGTGGAGGGCGGCTCCATCACCCTGGTGTGAGAGGCCGGACCGGCGGGGCCGTTGCGTGACCGCGGACGAGGATCCATGATTCCGGAACCTGCCGAACCCAGGAAGGGCGTCCCGTGACCGTTGCCCAGCGACGTGGCCGTCGGATCATGATGACCGACGAGGAACGGGACGCCTACCTCACGCAGCAGCGCACCTGCCGGGTGGCCACGGTCTCCCCCGAGGGCATGCCACACGTCGGGGCCCTGTGGTTCGTGTGGGACGGCACCTCCCTCTGGCTCTACTCCCTCACCCGGAGCCTGCGCTGGGCGCAGCTCCGGCGGGTCCCGAAGATCGCCGTGGTGGTGGACGACGGGGTGGAGTACGGCGAGCTGCGCGGCGTGGAACTGTCCGGCGAGGTCTCCTTCGTCGGCGAGGTTCCCCGCGCAGGCGAGGACTGCGCCGAACTGGAGCTTCCGGAGAGACTGTTCGCGGCCAAGTACTTCGGCCTGGACTCCCTGCCGCACGACGAACGGCATGCCTGGCTACGGCTCACGCCGGGGACCGTCAGATCCTGGGACTTCAGGAAGCTGTCCGGGCCCGCTTAGGAGATCGGCGCGTGCAGAGCCCGGCCGGCGGAGCGCAAGGCCTCCACCGCCGCCCTGATCGACGGCCGCCGGTCCGCGTCCGCGCGCCACACCGCGTGGACATGACGCCGCATCGGCTGCCTGACGGGCACCAGGCTCACACCCTCCGGAACCGGCCCCCGCCCCAGCCGGGGCGCCACGCACACGCCGAATCCAGCGGCGATCAGCGCGAGTTGGGTGTGGTGCTCGCCCGCGAGGTGCGCGATTCGGGGCTCGATGCCCTTGGAGCGCAGGGTGAACATCAGCCAGTCGTAACAGAATTCGCCCTCAGGCCAGGACACCCAGTCGTCGTCGGCGAAGTCCTCGATGTCCACCTCGGTCCGGTCCGCGAGGGGATGGCCTGCGGGCATGGCGATGTCCGGCGCGTCGTCGAGGAGTTCGGCCTTCGCCAGGCCTCCGGGCACCGGCAGGCGCTTGTTGCTCCAGTCGAGCACCACGGCGAGATCGGCATCACCCCGGAGCACCGCGCGGATTCCGCTCTCCGGCTCCAGCTCCGTCGTACGCAGCCTGAGCTCGGGGTGCTCCGCGCGCAGCGTGGTGAGGGCGGCGGGGAACAGTCCGCGGGCGGCCGTCGGGAAGGCCGCGAGCCGGACCTCGCCCACCACCTGGCCCCGCTGGGCCTCGATGTCGGACTGCGCGATCTCCACCTGCGAGAGGATCTTCGCGGCGTGGTCCGCGAGCAGCCTGCCGGCGTCGGTGAGGCGGACGCCCCGTCCGTTCTTGGCCAGGAGCTGCTGCCCCACCTCGCGTTCCAGTTTGGCCATCTGCTGGGAGACGGCCGAGGTGGTGACATGGAGGCCGTCGGCTGCCCCGCCCACCGAGCCGTGCCGGGCCAGGGCATCCAGCGTCCGCAGGCGCTCCAGATTCAACATGTAAGCGATGCTACGCCAAGATGCCAACAAAGCCTCACTTGTCCTACGTGATACCGCTCGCCATAGTTGACGCATGAGCGCTCCCGCCGCACCGAGAACCCTGCCTCCGTCCGACGCCTCCCCACCCGGACCTCCGGTGCGGCAGAGGGCCCTGGACTGGCGCATCCGATTCGCGGCACTGTCGCTCATCTGGGGGTTCAGCTTCCTGCTGATCAAGGTCGGCACCGACGGTTACGCCCCCTTCCAGGTGACCTTCGGCAGGCTGCTGTCCGGGACGGCGGTCCTCGCGGTCGCCATGGCGGTGCGCCGCGAGCGACTGCCGCGCAACGGCCGGACCTGGGGGCACCTCTTCGTCGCCGCGTTCTTCCTCAACGCGCTGCCGTTCTCGCTCTTCGCGTACGCGGAGCTGACCATCCCGTCCACCCTCGCCGGGATCTGCAACGCGACCTCGCCCCTGTGGGGCATGGCACTCTCTCTCGTCGCACTCTCCGAGGACCGGCCGACCCGCCGTCGTGTCGCGGGGCTCGGCCTGGGATTCATCGGCGTACTGACGGTGCTGGGTGCCTGGCAGGGGTTCTCGGGGCTGGACGTGACCGGCACGGCGATGGCCCTGCTCGCCTCGCTCAGCTATCCCGTCGGCTGGATCTACGTCCGTCGCACCCTGGCGGGCAGCGACTCCTCCACGCTTGCGCTGACCGGAAGTCAGCTCTTCCTGGGCACCGCGCAACTGGCGATGGTGGTGCCGGTGTTCACCTCGACTCCGGAACACTTCCCATTGCTGCCCACACTCGCCGTGGTGGCTCTGGGCGCGCTGGGAACGGGTCTCGCCGTCCTCCTGCAGTACGGCCTCGTCCAGGAAGTCGGCCCCACGACGGCACAGATGGTCACCTACTTCATCCCCGTGATCGCCACTGCGGCCGGAGTGACCCTGCTCGGTGAGCAGTTGAGCTGGAACACCCCGGTGGGCGCCCTGGTCGTACTCGCGGGCGCCGCACTCACGCAGAGCAGGAGCCGCGGCTCCGCCGGCACGTCCCGTCGCGTCACCGGCACCGAGCCGGTCAGCCGCGGAGCCTCCCGCCGCGTCACCGGTACCGAGCAGGTCAGCCGTAACTGACCGGGCGGGCGGGTGGTGCCGCTGCCGCCACCGCGTCCGCCAGAGGCTCGATGTCCGCGGCGGTCAGCGACGACACGGTCAGGCGCACCCCCTGCGGCGAGGCCATCCGGAACCGCGCTCCCGGCGCCACCGCCCAGCCCGAGTGCAGCAACCTGGCGACCGCCCCGGTCTCGTCGCTCACGGGCACCCATACGTTCATCCCGGTCCGCCCGTACGCCGCGATCCCCCGCTCCTCCAGAGCTCGCACGAGCGCGTCCCTGCGCTCCCCGTAGGAGCGGGCGACCGCCGCCGTGTCGACGGCCCCCGTCGCCCACAGATGCGCGACGGTCCTCTGCAGCAGTCCGCTGACCCAGCCGGGCCCGAGCCGCTGACGCCCCGTCACCCGGTCCACGGTCAGCCCGTCCCCGGTGAGCACGGCGAGCCGCAGATCAGGCCCGTACGCCTTGGAGACGGACCGCACGAAGGCCCAGCGCTCCGTGACCCCCGCGAGGGGACGCACCGGCAGGTCGACGATGGCGTGGCCGTGGTCGTCCTCGATCAGGAGCACGCCGGGGTGCTCCGCGAGGACGGACCGCAGCTCCTCGGCTCTTCGGCTCCCCACCGTCGCGCCGGTCGGATTCTGCGCCCGGTCGGTGACCACCAGGGCCCTGGCCCCCGCCCGCAGGGCTGCCTCCACCTCCCCTGGCAGCGGACCCTCCTCGTCCAGCGCCACCGGGACGACTCGCATACCGAGCGCCGGAACGAGATCCAGCAGGGCGCCCCACCCCGGATCCTCGACCGCCACCGCGTCACCCGGCTTGAGGTGCGCGGTGAGCACACGCTCGATCGCGTCGAGGGACCCGGAAGCGACCGCCACCGGCCCGTCGGGCACGCCGTCGGCGTCCAGTCCGGCCCGCACGAGCTCCGCGAAGCGAGGGTCCACGGCCGCGTCCCCGTAGAGGTGCGGCTCCCTGCCGTACGCCTCCGCAGCCGCCGCCAGCGCCTCCCCGAGGTCCGGCAGCAAGGCGGGGTCGGGATTGCCGTCACCCAGGTCACGCACGCCCGGAGGAGCCTCCACCCGGAGCGAGCCGCGTGCCGTACTCGCCGGTCGTGGCCGCACCCGGCTCCCCCGCCGGCCCGCGGTCTCGATCACTCCGCGCTCACGGAGTGTCCGGTAGGCGGCGGCCACCGTATTCGGATTGACGCCGAGCAGGATCGCCAACTCCCGCATGGGCGGCAGCACATGACCGGGCGCGAGGTCGCCCGAGGCGACACCGCGCTCCACACTCGCGGCAATGTCGGATGCACGCCGCCCACTGATCCGATACTCTCCTAGCACAAACGTTATTATGCACTAGTGCAATGGAGTACGCAATGCCGGACACCGCCACGCCCGACAGCACCGGCCTCCCCGAGGCTGCCGCCTACGAGCCGACGGAGCGCACGGTCCCGAGCCGCGCCAGGCAGCGCGCCTCGTACGACAGGAAGACGGTGCACTCGATACTCGACGCGGCCTACCTGTGCCATCTCGGTTTCGTACGCGACGGCGCACCGGTCGTGCTGCCCACGCTGTTCGGCCGGGTCGACGACCGGCTGTACGTGCACGGCTCGACCGGATCGCGCCCGCTGCGCGCGACCGGCGCGGCGGATCCGGGGCTCGCCGTCTGCCTGACCGTGACGCATGTGGACGGTCTGGTGCTGGCCCGTTCCGCCTTCCACCACTCGATGAACTACCGCTCCGTGGTGGTCCACGGCATCGCCCGGACGGTGACCGACCCGGACGAGCGGCGCGTCGCACTCGACGCCATCGTGGACCAGGTCGTACCGGGCAGGTCGAAGGACTCGCGCCCGGCGGACGCGAAGGAACTCGCCGCGACCGCGGTGATCCGCCTCGACCTCGACGAGGTGTCCGCCAAGATCCGTACGGGCGGCCCGAACGACGACCCGGAGGACCTCTCCCTGCCGCACTGGGCAGGCGTGGTGCCGGTGGTCCGGGGATACGCGACGCCGGTGCCGTCCGGCGACCTGGACCCTGCCGTCCACTTGCCGGACTACCTCTCCGCGCTGCGACCCGACGGCGGCCTGCCGACCGCCCTTTGAACCGCCGGGTCAGGCCACCACGGCTGCCCGGCGGCGCGCGGCCGCAGCGCCGCGCGTCTCGGCGAAGGCCAGCCCCGCCACGGCGGTGAGCAGGAGCAGCGTGCCGGTGACCGTGGCCGCGGTGAGCCGCTCCCGCAGCACGGTCACCGCGATGACCGCGGCGCTCACCGGCTCGAGCAGCGTGATCACGGACACGGTCGCCGAGCGGACCGCGGCGGCGCCCGCGAAGTAGAGCGCGTAGGCGAGTGCGGTCGGCACCGCCGCGACGTGGACGAGCAGCCACAGCACGTGACCCGTCTCGGCTGCGTGCGGCACGAGGCCTTCGGTCGTCGCCATGGGCAGCAGTCCCACGGCTCCGATGCCGAAGGCCCACGCGCTCGTGGAGACGGAGTCGCCCGCCGCACCGTCGCGGCCGAGCCACCGGGTCAGCAGCGTGATCGCCGCGTACCCCGCCGCGGAGAGAACGGCCAGCAGCAGCCCGACGGGCCGCACTTCGGCGGGCTCGCCGCCGAGCACCAGCACGGCGAGGCCGGTGAGCGCGCCGGCCACGGCGACGAGCCCGCCCCTGCCCAACCGCTCCCCCATGGTCAGCCGCGCTCCGACCGCGATGAGGACAGGCCCCGCACCCAGCGTGACCACGGTGCCGACGACGAGACAGACCAGGCTCCGCCCGACGGGCAGGCCGGGAACAGGGTGGGACACGCGACTCTCCAGAAGAAGGGGGTGGTGGTCGCTCGGCTCCGCGCGCGGGCAGCGACGAACCGCTCGGGGCGTACCCGAGCCCGGTCTTCGTCCGGAGTGGCCGCCTCGCGCTAGGCGGCGGGAGGCGGAAGTACGGTCTGCGACATGATCGGCAACCTAGGACGAGGCCGGAGGCCGGGACAACTCGGTTTCGCTACCGGCCGGTTCGTCGGCTCCCGTCGCCCCTGCGGCCGGCGCGCCCGGGCCGGACGCCACGGGCGCCGAGGGCGGCTTGGGCGCGGACGACTGTGCGATGAAGGCGCCGATCAGCACGACCCCGCCGCCCACGAGCTGTGGTGCGGAGAGGTGCTCACCCAGGAGCACCCAGGCGAGCACGGTCGCGACGACCGCCTCGAGGCAGGCGACGACACCCGCGACCTGGGGCGAGAGGAGCCGTACCGAGACCACACCGGTGGCGTAGGCGAGCACGGTCGCGAGCAGCACGATCCAGCCGAGCAGCAGCCACGCGGGGACGTCGTGCCCGTTCATGTCGGCGCTCCCGCCCAGGACCGCCCAGTCCATCGCCCAGGGTCCGGCCACCACCGTGAGTACGGCCGCGCCGGCCAGCAGTCCGTACGCGATCACGCCCATGGGGTGCGGAGGTTCGGCGTCCGCAGCGTCCCCGTGGCCGGCGCCCTGGTCGGACAGGACGAAGTAGCCCACCTGGCAGCACGCCGCGCCGAGGGCGAGCAGCAGCCCGACCACGTCGAAGCTCAGCCCGGCCCATACCTCGACGACGCAGGCGAGTCCGCCGACCGCCAGCACCACACCGGCAGCGGCTGCGCGGGTGACGGGCCTTCGCTGTACGAAGCGCACCCAGCCGAGGACTAGTGCGGGCGCCAGATACTCGACGAGGAGGGCGACGCCGACCGGGATGCGCGAGATCGAGGCGAAGTAGAAGGCCTGCACCCCGGCAACGGCGAACAGCCCGAAACCGGCCAGCAGTACGGGCCGCTCCCGCACCAGATTCCGGTGCCGCCAGGCAACCGGCAGCATGACGAGGGCGGCTCCGGCCACCCGGAGCCACACCACGTGCAGCGGGTCGAGCCCCGCCTCGATCAGCGGCTTGGCCGCAACCCCTGAACCGCCGAATGCGAAGGCCGAGGCAAGGGCCAGGCCCAGACCGGCACTTCTCCCCTGAGACGCGTGCATCGGCACATCATGGCAGCAGGCGTCAGCAGCGTCACCCCTGTCACACCTGTCCACGGCGTGTTCATGATCACCCCTGCGGGTCCCGCGCGGTCGTCCGGTCCGCCGCACGGACACCCAGCCGCTCGACGACGACCCCGGCCCGGTCCAGCACCTCGACCGCGCGGCATCGCGGATCCGCGACCAGCGCCGCCAGCAGGTCGAGGCCGTCGGCGTGGAGCTCCCCGCGCAGAAGCGCACTGCGGGCGGCTCGGTCCATCGCCGCTGCAGCCGAGGGCGACCACCCCTCACCCACGGGTTCCGGCACGGCCGGGAACCCGCCCGAGTCCTCCTGCGTCCCCTGCCAGCGGAGGCCGTACCCGATACTGCGCTGCACGAGATATCCGAGCACCCTGGCCAGCTGCGGCCCGCCGTCGAAGACCTCGCGGACCGTGGGGTCGGACTCGACGAGGGAGTGCAGGAGATGCGCCGTATCGACATGACGGTCGCCGTCACGCAGCGCCCGCCTGCGCGCACCGGTCACCACGCCTGCCATCGAGGAGCTCAGCCCGGCACCGGCCCACGGGTGGTTCGGCGGGGCTTGTTCGGGGATCCCTGTCGTCCGGATTTGCACATCTCCACCCCATCAGTCCCGGGGAGCGAAAACATCCCCGGAGCGGCCCATCCGCCATCCCACGGAAGGCGGGGACCGGAGAAGGGTTCCTCATCCTTGCGGATGAGACAGCCGCGTCACGGACAGCACGGCGGCGCGCACGGCGGACAGAAGAAGGGCCCCACGAGGGGGCCCTTCTCCGCGTGCGTGCACCGCACGCCTCAGTGCTCGTCGGCGAGGATCAGGTACAGCTTCTTACGGGCATCGTTGATCACCGTGAGGGCCTTCTGCCGCTGGTCGGCCGAGCCGGTCTTCCAGACCTGGCCGAACGCCTCCATCAGGCCGAAGCCGGCCTGCCGGATCTCGTTCACGCCCTCCCAGTCGACACCGCGTCCCGCCTCTTCCCAGGGGGCGTCGGGACCGGACTCGGCCTCGCTGCGACCCAGGTCGGTGAGGGTGAACAGCTTCTTGCCGCCCTCGCTGGCGCTGACGATCAGGCCCTCGTCCTCCAGCAGCTGGAGGGTGGGGTACACCGAGCCGGGGCTGGGCTTCCAGGCCCCTCCGCTCCGCTCGCCGATCTCCTGGATCATCTCGTAGCCGTGCATCGAGCGGTCCGTGAGCAGCGCGAGGATCGACGCGCGCACGTCACCGCGCCTGGCCCTCCCCCGGCCGCCTCCCCTGCCGCGTCCGCCGCCGAAAGGCCCGCCGCCGAAGGGCGGTCCGAACGGGCCGAATGCGGCACGGCCGCCTTCGAAGTCTCCCCTGTCGGCACCTCGGCGCCCGGGGCCACATCCGTGGTCGTTTCCATGTGAACGCATGACTGCGCCCCTCTCTTCATCGTCGTTACGCGACCCTTCGTCGAACTGTCGCGATGCCTCAACGATATATCGGAAACTATCGCCTGACAAGGCCCTCCCGCCTGCGGGGCGAAGGTTGACCATTTGGCCGTCTGTGCCGGACAAGGCTGATCGTCACGTGTTGTTGCCCCGCGGATCGCTGACCGGCCTCGGTGAAGGCTGGTCGCCTCAGCCGGCACCGTCACTCAGCGCCAAGCGTCTTGGGCTGTTGTAGGTGGCCGGTCCGGAGTCCCCGCTCGCGGTCGGTCAGCGAGGAGTCGACTGGCCGCGAATGTGACGGTGGGGCACCGCAGTCGGCGGGTGCCTGGCGATGGACCGGGGCCGTCGAACAGAGGCGGAAGCCCATGTCCATCGTGATCACGGCCAGGCCGACCAGGCCCGCAACCGCAAGAAGCGCGCGGGTCCAGCGGTGGCCGGCCACCGAAGTTCGGCCCGGAGGGCTACAAGGCCCGGCACCCGGTCGAGTGCGGCATCAATCGCCTCAAGAGACATCGAGCCGTGGCCACCAGGTACGACGAACTCGCGGTCCGCCACGAGGCCACCGTCCTCGTTGCCGCCATCAACGAGTGGTTGTGACGTACTGGTCCGACGACAACTCGAACACCCGTACTCGCCGACCGCAGGTGGGATTGACGGTCTCACGGACCGGATGCATCCCCAGTTTGGTCATGATCCGTTCGGAGGCGTCGTTGCCCACTTGAGCGATGCTGACGATCCGCTTCAGCCCTCGCTCTTCGAACCCGAACCGCACAGCGGCCGCAGCGGCCTCGGTGGCCAAGCCCTGCCCCCAGTGGGAACGCCCCAGCCGCCAGCCGACCTCAACCGCCGGCAGGACCTCCGGCAGGAAGTCGGGCACCGAAAGGCCGGTGAATCCGGCCAGCTCGCCGGTGGACCGGATCTCGACGGCGAACAGGCCGAAGCCCTGCGACTCCCACTCGCTCTTGCATGCCTGGACCCCGCCGCGGGTCTGCTGTTCGTCACGGACACCGCCGTCACGGATCCACCGCATCACCTCGGGGTCGGCATTGACGGCAGCCATGGGCGCGACGTCTTCCTCGCGCCAGCGACGCAGGATCAGACGGGGAGTCTCGAGCGTGACCACAGCTAGATCTTCATCAGCCTTCCAGGGGGTGGCCATCGGCTCCGTGGAAAGGTCGATGGCGAAGGTCGACGGCGAACGCCACCCGGTCGAGTCCGGGGCCGTCGTAGTCGGGCTTCACGGCTGAGGCCGTGAAGCCGAGTCGGGTGTGAAATGCCCGCGACGCAGTGTTCTCCGGGCTGGTGATGCAGTGCACGTACCGGCGCCCGTGTGACCGAGCGAGCGCGAAGAAGGCCCGGTAGAGGGCACGCCCGACACCCTGCCCGTGCAGCGCCGGGTCGACTCCGACGAAGTGCACATAGGCGGTTTCAGGCTCTGTCTGCGACAGGAAACCGACCAGGAAGGCGGCAACTTCTCCACTGCCGCGTTCGACCAGAAAACTGGTGGTGGTGAAGTGCTGGAAGTACAGCCGGGGCAGAAGCAGCGCACGTTCCGTCGCCCCTGCCTCCCCCTTCAGGCCACCCCACCATGTGTCCAGTACGGCGAGCACGCGGAGGTGGTCTTCGTCGGCAAGGTGTCGGGCCCTCAGACCAGTGGGCAGATCGTCGATCATCCGTGCAGTCTGCCAGCCGCGCTCTTGCAGTTCGGGCAGTTCGGGCAGCGACCACAGGCTCTCCTGTTCCGGGTGGCGGCCGCGGTGGCCGGTGTTGCGGCCTGTGTGGCCGGGAGGAACTCGGCGAAGACCGTGGTGACAGAGCCCGGCATCTTCCCGATGTGGCCCTTCTCGAAGGGCACGCCATCATGGGTCGGCTGGAAGCCGGTCTCCGAGAACGGCGGGAAGCACGGACCGGGAAGCACGGACTAGGGTCGCCCGCATGTCTCAGCCCACCTACCTCGCCGCGGTCCGCGAGTCGTACGACACCGTCGCCGCCGCCTACGCCGAAATCGTCAAGTCCCCTGCGGAGCTGGACCCGTTGTCACGCGCGATGCTGGCCACGTTCGCCGAGGTCGTGCGAACGGCCGGGCTCGGGCCGGTCGCGGACCTGGGATGCGGGCCGGGCAAGGTCACGGCACATCTGGCGGACCTTGGGCTGTCCGCCATCGGCATCGATCTGTCCCCGAAGATGATCGAGCTGGCCAGGCAGGCCCATCCGGGGCTGGGCTTCGCCGTGGGCTCGATGACCGCGCCGCCCGTCCGGGACAACCTGCTCGGCGGTGTACTGGCCTACTACTCGACCCACCACACGCCACCGGAGTCGCTGCCCCTCGTGTTCGCCGGATTCCGCCGCACCCTCGCACCCGGCGGTCACCTGATGATGTCCGGCTACGTGGGAGACGACGAGCTCCTGCGTCCGACGCAGGCGTACGGGGGCCATCCGGTGTCCTACGAGTCCCACCTGGTGACGCCGGACCGGATCGTCGCTCTCCTGGAACAGGCAGGTCTCGTCGTCACCGCGCGTCTGCTGCAGGAGCCCGGCGAAGGAGCGAAGAGGGCGATCGGCACCTTTTTGGCCCGGAAGCCCGAAGAGCTGTGAGCGCACGCGCGTCCCGGCGGAAGCCGCTTGCTGCCACCACCCGTGGAGGGCTAGGACTTCTCCGTGACCTTTTCGTGTGTGCCGCCTGCTCGGGTCTCCTGACCGGAGACGTCCAGCTGTCGGAGTTGCCGACCAGACCTGAATTCGACGGCCGGGTCGGACCCGACGGGTACCGGCGGGCGCCCTCCACCATGGCCCGGGGGTCCTACGCGCTCGACCCCGAGCCCTGGGGCGCCCCGTTCCTGCCCACCGACGGGCCTGTCGCTATGTTTCGGGAGGTCCTTGTGCATCCCCTCCGGACGGAGACGGGTTCCTGATGTCGGGCGGCCCGCGCAACACGATCGTGCTGCATGCCGACGACGCGCCGGAGCTGCGCACCGACCGGGACGGGGACCACTCGGGCTGCTGCGGGCTGCACGGCCAGAACGGGCTGAACCAGCTCTGCCCCTGTGGCACCGCGGTGGGCACGAGGACCAGCGAGTGCTACACCGCCTACGAGCTCCACCTCGATCCCGCGTTCGCTCGGCCCGAAGACCCTGGAGCCGCGCATCCGTAATTGGCCTTGGACCGCTCGGGACGGCGGCGCCTACGGTCGGCTTCATGAAGATCCGCATCGTCGACGCGTTCACCGACCGCCCCTTCGCCGGCAACCCCGCCGGAGTCGTGATCCTGGACTCCGGAGCATTTCCCGAGGCGGATCGCCTCCAGCTCGTCGCCTCCGAGGTCAACCTCTCGGAGACCGCGTTCGCCCACCCTCTGCCGCCGGGCGGTGAGGCCGACTGGGCGCTGCGCTGGTTCACCCCGGCCACCGAGGTCGATCTCTGCGGACACGCGACACTCGCCGCCGCCCATGTCCTGCACTCCACCGGAGTCGCGAGCGGCAGCACGGTGCGCTACGCCACCCGTTCCGGCGTCCTGCGCACCACCGCCCACGACGACGGCACCCTGACGCTGGACTTCCCGACAGCGCCGCTGACGCCCGTACCCGCTCCGCCCGGGCTCACGGACGCACTCGGCGCGACGCCCCTCTCCATCCACGACACGGGCGAGCACGTCGGCGACCTGCTGGTGGAACTGGCCGACGAAGCGGCCGTACGAGCCCTTCGGCCGGACTTCCACGCGCTCGCCGGCTGCTCCCGGCGGGGCGTCATCGCCACGGCGCCGGCCGAGGACCCCTCGAGCGGGTACGACTTCGTCTCGCGCGGCTTCTTCCCCGCGGTCGGCATCGACGAGGATCCGGTGACCGGCAGCGCCCACACCGCCCTGGCGCCCTTCTGGTCGGCAAGGTTCGGCCGTGACGACCTCGTCGGCCTCCAGGCGTCCGCCCGCTCGGGCCTGGTCCGCACCTCGCTGCGCGGCGGGCGCACCCTGCTGACCGGCAGTGCCGTCACGGTGATCGACGGGGAACTGCTCACCGGGCTCTGAGAACGGCGGGAGCGGGCCGCCCGCTCACAAAGTGGGCAGCCAGTCCACCTTTCCCGCGAGCAGCGCGTATCCGACGAACGCCCCGATGTCGAGCAGGGCGTGCGCGACGACCAGCGGCCCGACCCGCCCCCAGCGCCTGTACAGCAGGACGAAGACGACGCCCATGACCATGTTCCCGATGAAGCCGCCGATCCCCTGGTACAGGTGGTAGGAGCCGCGCAGCACGGAGCTCGCCACCAGGGCCGCCATCGGCGTCCATCCCAACTGCCCCAGCCGTCGGAGCAGATAGCCGACGACGATGACCTCCTCCACGAGCGAGTTCTGCACCGCGGAGAGGATCAGTACGGGGAATTTCCACCAGACATCGGGCAGCGACTCCGGAACGACCGTCAGGTTGAACCCCGCGGCGCGCGCCACCAGATAGAACGCCAGCCCCGCGCTGCCGATGCCCGCCGCGACCAGGGTGCCCCGGCCCAGGTCCGGCCCGGGCCGGGTGCGGTCGAGACCGAGGGTCCGCAGACCGGCCCCTTCCCGGAGGAGCAGGTGGGCCACCAGCGCGACCGGCACCAGGGCCGAGGCGATGCCGAACAGCTGCCAGGCCAGGTCCAGCCACGGCCGCCCGGGGGCGTACGACCCGTTCAGCGTCGCCGCCTGGTCCTTGAGCCCCCCAGGTTTCGTCAGCGACCCGATGAAGCTGATCAGGGCGGACACCCCACTGGCCCCGAGCGAGAGAGCCAGCACGAGCAGTGTCTCCGACCGGAGGGTCCGCCGGGACACCTCCTCGTGAAGAATGGTTCCAGCCACGCGCCCCGCCTCCACCTGTACAGCTGCCGTCAGCCATGCGTCGTCATAGCTTGCCCGACGGGGCCGGGGAGGCGGGACACCGGGCGGCCCCCTCCTCAGGGCGCGGGGAAGCCGACGGGCCAGGTGTGCACCGGCTCACCCACCTGCATCAGCTCGCCGTAGCGCCGGGTGGTGGCCGCCAGCGCGCCCTCCCGTTCGAGGCCCGCCTCCAGGGCACGGTGGTACGTGTCGACCTGCCAGGAGGCGCCGTTCACACGGAGCCTGCAGCGCTCCTCGATGACACCGAGGTAGCGGTCGCGGTCGGCGGGTTCGATGTTCCAGGCATCGAGCCCGGCGGCAGCGAGCGGCAGCAGTTCGTCCCGTACGAGCTTGACGGCGGGCACCTTCGCCACGCCGCCGGAGCGGCCGGGGCGCGGCCAGAGCAGCTCGGCGTCGATCCCGTGGCGGCAGGCCGCGTCGAAGTTCTCGGCTGCCGCCTCGAAGGGCAGTCTGGACCACACCGGCCGCGACTCGTCGGCGAGCGCGCGCACCAGCCCGTAGTAGAAGGCGGCATTGGCGATCACATCGACGACCGAGGGGCCTGCGGGCAGGACCCGGTTCTCCACCCTCAGATGGGCGACGCCGTCGGCCAGCCCGTAAACCGGCCGGTTCCACCGGTAGACCGTGCCGTTGTGCAGGACGAGTTCGGCCAGTGACGGCACACCGCCCTCGTCCAGGACCCGCAGCGGGTCCTCGTCGTCACAGATGGGCAGCAGGGGCGGGTAGTAGCGCACGTTCTCCTCGAAGAGCTCGTACGCCGAACTGATCCAGCGCTCCCCGAACCAGGTCCTGGGGCGCACTCCCTGGTTCCGGAGTTCGGGCGGCCGCACATCCGTGGCCTGCTGGAACAGCGGCGGCCTCGACTCGCGCCACAGCTCCTTGCCGAACAGGAAGGGGGAGTTGGCTCCGAGGGCGATCTGTACGGACGCGATGGCCTGCGCCGCGTTCCAGACGTCCGCGAAGCGGTCCGGCGTGACCTGCAGGTGCAACTGGACCGACGTGCACGCGGATTCGGGGGCGATCGAAGCAGAGGTCGAGACCAATCGCTCGACGCCTTCGATATCGAGGACGAATTCCTCGCCGCGCGCGGCCGCCATTTGATCGTTGAGGAGCGTGTAACGGTCGACGTCCGACAGGTTCGCCGAAACGACGTCGTCCCGTCCGAGGGTCGGCAGGATGCCGATCATCACGATCCCGGCGTCGACCTCCGCGGCCTTCCGGTGGGCATATGCAAGCCCCGTACGCAACTCCTCGGCCAGCTGATCGAATACCCGGCCGCTCAGCCGGTGGGGAAGAATATTTACTTCCAGATTGAACATCCCCAGTTCCGTCTGAAAATCCCGGCTGGCGATGCGCTGGAGCACCTCCGCATTCCGCATCCTCGGCATGCCGTCCGAACCCGCGAGATTCAGCTCGATCTCCAGCCCCATGAGATTCCTGGGACGGTCGAACCTCCGCTCCGACAGGAGCCTCTCCAGCCCCGCCAGGCACTGGGTGAGCTTCTCGCGGTACGCCTGCCGATCGGACGGGGCAAAGGCACCCGCCACGATCTTCTCGCCCATCGAAGGGTCCCTCCTCGAGTGGGCGGCCCGCGGCACAGGCCGCTCGTATCACGATCGATAATGCCCCGACGAGATGATCCGTAACGCCCCCACGACCCACGGGCACCCAGTAGTCTGTTGACCGAAGCCGGAGGCACATTCCGAAGGCATGGGGCATATGCAGTTTGCACGGTCGACGTGCACGGCGGAAACGCCGATGAGTTTCAGCCTACCGCCGCAACGGGAAAGTACCTGGCGACGGGGGCCGGGAGCGGCCCGAATCCACAGAAACCGCGCAATTCAAAGGCTCAAATCCACCTTGCGGGCAATACGCGGGACGGCTAGCCGAAACATCGTGTGAACATTTGTCGTATAAACTCTGCGAACGAGGCAGAGAGTTGACGCATCGGCCCGTCCGCCCCGTCACCGGCCTTCCTCTGGCCCCGCACGCCGACAGCGCCGTCTGCACCCGCCCACGCATCACCGTGTCTCCGAAGTGAGAGGCGACCCACTATGCCGCTGCATGTTTCCCCGGCCCCAGCGCCCGCACTGCGCAGCGTTCTCGCGGCACTCGGTTCTCCCACCGCAGTCCGCGAGGCCCATACGCCCGCTCTCCGGTCCGTCCAGGGATCGCTGAGCCCCGAACTCCCGCTTCCCGTCCACGTACTGGACCGGATCGTGCCGAACGAGGCGGCACCGCGCACTCGCCTCGCCGGCTGGCGCTTCCTGATCCGCAGCGGCGAGCGCGCCGTCGCCGCAGCGGACACCATGCTCACTGCCGACGGCTGGACCTTCTCGCACTTCTTCGAGGGCCCTTACATCGTGTCCACCGAACTCGCCGTACGCCAGGCGGAGTCGACGACGACGCACTACCAGCCGCGTCTGCTGTCGGTGCCCGAGCTGTACATGTTCACGCTGTGGCTGCACCACGACATCGAGGCCGACGCCGGCGCCGGCGCACTCGCACCGACGGATGTACTGGTGCCCCTGGCACCCGCTCCTCCGGGAATCACGGCCCACCGCCCGCACCGGGTCGCGGACCTGCTCCCGGTCATGACACTGCGGGTCAGCCCGGCCCCTCTTCCGGACCTTCCCGGCCTTCTCGGGTCGCCCGCCTGACCCTCCTTCCTCACGCGCCCCCACCGAGCCGCTCGGCGGGGGCGCGTCCGTACCCGTCCGGACTAGTCCGGTCAGGTCACCCCGAACCATCCGAACGGACAGTGCAGTTGCGTTGAACCGTCCGGCCGGGTGATGCGTCATGGGAGGAGAACAGCAGCTGCCGCGAAATCCCTGCGGAGAGACGCCCGTAGGGCAACACTGGGACCGGACCGACTTGATACGGGGGCGGCCATGAACACCTCGTCCAGCCGCAGGACACTCGAATCGACGCAGCGAAAGAACCCACTCATGTGCCAGCACCAGCCACCCTGCCCGACCGCTGACTCCAACGACCGTGAAGCCGCACGCCTGATGGCTCACCACCCGGAACAGGGCTGGAGCCTGCTGTGCAACGGCGTCCTGCTCTTCGAGGACACCGGCGAGCTGCTCCCGGACGGGCAGATCATCGCCCCGCACCGACCGCTCAAGAGCGGCCAGGTGATGAAAGCCGCCTGACCGCGGCGGACAGAACACTGGGGCCGGCCCGGAGAAGTCTCCGCACCGGCCCCGACGCGTGTCCGCGTTCCTACTGGTCGTAGGCATCCAGCGGCGGGCAGGAGCAGACCAGGTTGCGGTCGCCGAACGCACCGTCGATCCGGCGCACCGGCGGCCAGTACTTGTCCGAGGGCGTGACGCCGGACGGGAAGACCGCCTCCTCGCGGGTGTAGGCGTGCTTCCACTCCCCACCGAGCGCCGCGGCCGTGTGCGGGGCGTTGCGCAGCGGGTTGTCGTCCGCGCTCCACTCACCCGAGGCGACCTTCTCGATCTCGCCGCGGATGGCGATCATCGTGTCGCAGAAACGGTCGAGCTCGGCAAGGTCCTCGCTCTCCGTCGGTTCGATCATCAGCGTCCCGGCCACCGGGAACGACATGGTCGGCGAGTGGAACCCGTAGTCGATCAGCCGCTTGGCGATGTCGTCGATACTGACGCCGGTCGCCTTGGAGATCGGCCGCAGGTCGACGATGCACTCGTGCGCGACCAGACCGGCCGGGCCGTTGTACAGGACCGGGAAGTGCGGTTCGAGCCGCTTGGCGATGTAGTTGGCCGCGAGTACGGCGACCTGCGTCGCACGCTTCAGACCCTCGCCCCCCATGAGGCGTACGTACGCCCACGAGATCGGCAGGATGCCTGCCGATCCCCACGGAGCGGCCGAGATCGGGCCGACACCGGTCTCCGGGCCCGCCGCGGGCTGGAGGGGGTGGTTGGGGAGATACGGCGCCAGGTGGGCGCGCACCCCGACCGGACCGACGCCCGGGCCGCCGCCGCCGTGCGGGATGCAGAAGGTCTTGTGCAGGTTCAGGTGGGAGACGTCTCCGCCGAAATGGCCCGGCTTGGCGAGACCGACCAGCGCGTTGAGGTTGGCGCCGTCCACGTACACCTGGCCACCGGCGTCGTGCACCTCGCCGCAGATGTCGGCGACGTGCTCCTCGAAGACGCCGTGCGTGGAGGGGTAGGTGATCATGAGGACGGCGAGCTCGTCGCGGTGCTTCGCGATCTTGGCCCGCAGATCCTCTATGTCGACCTCGCCGTCGTCGGCGGTCTTCACCACGACGACCTTCATGCCGGCCATGACGGCGCTCGCGGCGTTGGTGCCGTGCGCGGAGGACGGGATGAGGCAGACGGTGCGCCCGTGATCCCCGTTGGCGCGGTGGTACGCGCGAACGGCCAGCAGCCCCGCGAACTCGCCCTGCGAGCCGGCGTTGGGCTGGATGGAGACGGCGTCGTAGCCGGTGACCTCGGCGAGACGCTCCTCCAGCTCGCGGATGAGGGTGAGGAAGCCCTGTGCCTGCTCGGCCGGCGCGAAGGGATGCAGCGCACCGAACTCGGGCCAGGTGATCGACTCCATCTCGGCGGTCGCGTTGAGCTTCATGGTGCAGGAGCCGAGCGGGATCATGCCGCGGTCCAGCGCGTAGTCACGGTCGGCGAGCTTGCGCAGGTAGCGCAGCATCGCCGTCTCGGAGCGGTGCTGGTGGAAGACCGGGTGGGTGAGGACGGCGTCGGTGCGCAGCAGCCCCTCGGGCAGCGCGTCGGCCGTCTCGGCGTCCAGCGCCTCGATGTCGCCACCGGCACCGAAGGCCGCCCAGACGGCGGCGATCCGGGTCCGGGTGGTGGTCTCGTCACACGCGACGGAGACACGGTCGGCGTCGACGAGGCGCAGATTCACCCCGCGCTCACGCGCGGCGGCGACCACGTCGGACGCCCCGCCCGGCACGCGGACGGTGAGGGTGTCGAAGTACGCGTCGTGCACGACCTCGGTTCCGGCGGCCCGCAGCCCCTCGGCCAGGATGGCGGCGAACCGGTGGGTGCGCCGGGCGATCGTCCGCAGCCCCTCGGGGCCGTGGTAGACGGCGTACATGCCGGCCATGACGGCGAGCAGCACCTGAGCGGTACAGATGTTGCTGGTGGCCTTCTCACGGCGGATGTGCTGCTCGCGGGTCTGCAGTGCCAGACGGTAAGCCCTGTCGCCGTCCGCGTCGACGGAGACACCGACGAGGCGGCCGGGCAGGCTGCGGGCGAACTTCTCGCGTACGGCCATGAAGCCGGCGTGCGGCCCGCCGAAGCCCATCGGGACACCGAAGCGCTGCGTGGTGCCCACAGCGATGTCCGCGCCGAGTTCGCCCGGGGAGGTGAGCAGGGTCAGAGCCAGCAGGTCGGCGGCGACGGACACGATCGCGCCCAGTTCGTGCGCCTGCTCGATGACCGGCTTGATGTCGCGGACGGCACCGGAGGCGCCCGGGTACTGGAGCAGCACACCGAAGACGCCGCGCTCGGCGATCTCCGCCGGGATGCCCTCGGTGAGGTCGGCGACGACGACCTCGACACCGGTCGGCTCGGCGCGGGTCTCGATCACCGCGACGGTCTGCGGCAGCGTGTCGGCGTCGACCAGGAAGACGCCGTCCTTCACCTTGCCGACCCGTCGCGCCAGCGCCATGGCCTCGGCCGCGGCCGTGCCCTCGTCGAGGAGCGAGGCGCCCGAGGTCGGCAGCCCGGTGAGGTCGGCGACCATCGTCTGGAAGTTCAGGAGGGCCTCGAGCCGCCCCTGGGAGATCTCCGGCTGGTACGGCGTGTAGGCCGTGTACCAGGCGGGGTTCTCCATGACGTTGCGCAGGATCACCGGCGGGGTGAACGTGCCGTAGTAGCCGAGACCGATCATCGGTGCGAGCACCTGGTTGCGGTCGGCGAGGCTGCGCAGCTCGGCAAGGACCTCGGCCTCGGTACGCGCCTCGGGGAGGTTCAGCGCCTCGGCACTCTTGATCACGTCGGGCACCGCGGCGGCGGTGAGCTCGTCGAGGGAGCCGTAGCCGACCTGGGCGAGCATCTTCGCCTGTGCCTCGGCATCGGGCCCGATGTGGCGCTGCTCGAAGGGGATGCCCTGCTCCAGCTGGGAGAGCGGAGTGCGACGGGGGGTCATGATGGAGGCCTCCTGGTCTGCCACGACCTGCGAGGGGCGCCACGGCGTGGCTGCCCGAACGGCCTCCCCATCTGTCATCTCGACCTGAGAGCTTCACCGGCACGCCCTGAGGCATACCGGCTTTCACCGTCGGTGAGGGCGGTGTCCGTCGCGGCACGCGCCGTACGGATCCCGCCCTGCTTTCCAGAGTGACCTCGTCCGTGCGGTACGGGGGCCTGAGAGATTCCGGGGAGGAGTTGCTCCTTCGGCGCCCCCGGATCGCTCCGGAGGACTCTCCCGCACAGGGTCAGCAGCCGTGTTCCAGCCTACCAGCGGGGTCGGCGGGCGCCGTCTCGAGTGGCCGACGGCCCGGATGTGGCCTTTCGTAGAGCCTGTGGAGCAGCCGCGACCACCTGATGCAGTTGTGACCAGTGGGAGGCACCGTGCAGACCGACATCGATCCGCGCAGCCTGATCGGCCGCAAGGCCTTCGACCGTCAAGGTGCCAAGATCGGAACGGTGGACGAGGTCTACCTCGACGACGCCACCGGGGTGCCTGAATGGGCCGCCGTACGCACGGGTCTCTTCACCAGGGACGCGTTCGTCCCGCTGGAGCCGAGCGAATTCGTCGACGGCGCCCTGCTGATTCCCTTCGACCGGACCCTGATCAAGGACGCGCCCGACTTCGGCGTGGGCCGCCATCTGTCTCCCGAGCAGGAACTGCAGCTCTACCGCCATTACGGGCTGGACGCCTCTCCCTCCGACGGAGGTCCCGACAGGGACTTCGGCAGGCTGGCGGGCCAGGAGGAGTAGTCCTCCGGGTCCCGCACCAGGGGAAGCGGATCGGCCGGCTGCAGCTCCGGGTCGTCGATGCGGAACGTACGCACCCGGCCGGGCGGCGTCCACGGCTCCTCGAAGCGCACGGTGACACGGCCGACACCGCTCCCCTGCACCCAGCCGTGCCCGTGCACGTCGTGCCGTACGTCGTGTCCGGCCGGCCACCGCCGGGCGGCCAGCCGCTCCTCGCTCTCCCGGGCATCCTCCCCCTCCGCTGTCTCCGCCGCGCCGTCCCGCTCGTCCGGGGCGGCGTCGGCGGCCGCGGACTCCTCGGCGGCGTGCTCCGCGTCGGCGGCCTGCGCGAAGAGATCCTCCTGCGTGAAGTCCGCCAGCCCCGTGACACCGACTCCGAGCAGCCGTACACCGCCGGTCGTGTCCACGGCCTCCAGAAGCCGCGCAGCGGCCTCCCTGACCACCGTGGGGTCGTCGGTGGGGCCGCGCAGGGTCTCGGACCTGGTGAGCGTCGAGAAGTCGTAGCGGCGCACCTTGAGGACGACCGTGCGCCCGGACCGCCCCGCACCTCGCAGCCGCTGTACGCACCGGGCCGCGAGCCGCTCCACCTCCGTCCTGACGCGCACGCGGTCGTGCAGGTCCACGTCGAAGGTGTCCTCCACCGACACGGACTTGGCGTCCCTCTCGGCGACGACGGGACGGTCGTCGTAGCCCCGCGCCATGCGGTTGAGCGCGACGCCGTGCGCCTTGCCCAGGAGCCGCACCAGCTCCGCCTCACCCGCCTCCGCCAGGTGGCTGACGACGGTCATGCCGGCGCGCCGGAGATGGTCGCCGGTGGCCGGCCCCACACCCGGGAGGATGCGCACGGACATGGGGGCCAGGAGCTCACGCTCGGTGCCGGGCTCGATCAGCAGCAGCCCGTCCGGTTTCGCCTCCTCGGAGGCGATCTTGGCCAGCATCTTGGAGCCGGCGAGGCCGACGGAACCACTGAGTCCGGTGACAGCCCTGATCACGGTGCGCAACTGTTCACCGATCGCACGGGCGGACACCGAGTCGTCGGCGACCCCACCGGCTTCCAGATCGACGAACGCCTCGTCCAGACTGAGCGGCTCGACGAGCGGTGACAGCCGTCCGAGCAGTTCCATCACCTGATCGCTCACCGTCCGGTAGAGCGCGAAACGCGGGACGAGATACGCCGCGTTGGGCGCGAGCCGCCTGGCCTGCGCCATCGGCATCGCCGAATGCACGCCCAGGCGCCGTGCCTCGTACGACGCGGTGGCGACCACGCCGCGCATCCCCAGACCGCCCACCACAACCGGCTTGCCACGCAGGCTGGGCTTCGCCGCCTGCTCCGCAGAGGCGTAGAAGGCATCCATGTCCAGATGCAGGATGGTGGGCGCGGCTCTCACATGGACCGATGCTGCCCTACGCCACTGACAACCGCCCCACCCGGCACACGCGTCGCGCCGTCCCGCCCCGGAGGCTCAGCCCGCGCGGTTGCGCCGCCTCGCCAGTTCATCGGCGGGGTTGTGCCCGATCAGGGTCTCCCCGGTGTCGACACGCTCCCCGTGGAGCTGGGACAGCGCCGCGTCGACATCCCGCCAGACCACACCGACGGCGATGCCGAAGACCCCCTGGCCCCCCTGGAGCAGCTTCACGACCTCGTCGGGTGAGGAGCACTCGTAGACCGTCGCCCCGTCGCTCATCAGGGTCATCCGCTCGAGATCCGTGAATCCTCGGGCCCTGAGGTGCTGAACGGTGGTGCGGATGTTCTGCAGAGCGACACCCGTGTCCAGGAAGCGCTTGACGATCTTGAGGAGAACCACGTCCCGGAAACTGTAGAGACGCTGTGTCCCCGACCCGTACGCCGGACGCACGCTCGGCTCCACGAGCCCCGTACGCGCCCAGTAGTCGAGCTGTCGATAGGTGATCCCGGCCGCTGCGCACGCTGTCGGCCCCCGATAGCCGATATCCCCTGCCACTGCCACACCGTCCGCTGCCACCACCGCCGGCTGAACCGGCTGTCTGATGGAGTGGTCGGCCGCACTGCCGTGCTGCCGGTACGGCCCACCCGCAGCCGTACCGTCGCCGCTGCTTCTCACGCCGACCTCCGTCCTTGACCTGCCACCTCGAAGGTAGGCAGTCACCAGGGGTGCGTCAACGATCGCCACACTCGGCACGCCGAGTGATAATCACCCTGAGGGTGGTTTCCCGTGACTGAATACCGGGAACGGCTTGCCGGATGCGCTGACACCGCCCCCGCAGGACGGTCACTGGCTGTTGGTACCGAAGTCCTCCGGCGAGATCTGGTCGAGGAACTCGCGGAACTTCTCCACCTCGTCCTCCTGCTCGTCCGGGATGGCGATACCCGCGTCGTCGAGCACCCCGTCACTGCCGTAGATCGGCGTGCCGGTGCGCAGGGCGAGCGCTATGGCGTCGGACGGACGCGCGCTCACCTCGACCCCGCTGGCAAAGACCAGCTCCGCGTAGAAGACCCCTTCGCGGAGGTCCGTGATGCGGACCTCGGTGAGCTCCTGGCCGACGGCCTCGAGCACATCCTTGAAGAGATCATGGGTCAGCGGCCTGGCCGGAGCCATGCCCTGCTGGGCGAAGGCGATCGCGGTCGCTTCCCCAGGGCCGATCCAAATAGGGAGGTACCGGTCGCCTCCCACTTCACGCAGGAGCACGATCGGTTGGTTGGAGGGCATTTCCACCCGGACACCCACAACGTCGAGCTCGTTCACACAGCAACCCTAGGACGTGCCCGCCATGTTTGGATAGTCGGGCTCCTCCGCCCTCAGTGGAAGCTGACCTTCAGAGCGCTCTGAACGAGGGCCGCGTGGAGCCGGACGGAGAGCTCCGCAAGCTCCTTCGCGGTGGCCTCCGCATGGGCTCTGGTCTGCGGATTCCTGTGTCTGCGCAGTGGCGCGACCACCTGTTCGACCAGCCCGGCCTCACGCTCCGCGGCCGCCTTGACGGCCCGCAGATGCCGAGGCTCCAAACCGAATCTGCCCAGATCCACCACCAACCGCGCCACGGTCACCGCCTCGGCGTCGTAGCTTCCGCCGGAGGCGGGCACGATCAGCCCGTACGACTCCCACTCGTCGAGCTGCTCCTCGGTGGCCTCAGCGGCGGCCATGAGCTCGGAGCGTCCGATACGGGTGGCAGTGGCCTGCCCCAGGCCCTGGTCCCGCAGGGCGTCGACAGGCTCGCCCTGTCCGCCACCGGAGGGCAGGGCCGGCCTCTCGCCTCGGGCCAGGGCCTCCAGGTGCTCACGGATGACCTTGAGCGGCAGGTAGTGGTCCCGCTGCATGCGCAGCACCTGAGCCAGCCGCTCGACGTCGGCAGGGCTGAACTTCCGGTAGCCCGATGGCGTCCGCTGGGGCTCGATGAGCCCCTCCGCCTCCAGGAAGCGGATCTTGGAGATGGTGACTTCGGGAAATTCGTCGCGCAGCTGCAGGAGCACCGTGCCGATGCTCATCGCGCGCTGACCCGCGGAGGGGGGGGGGGGTAACGGCCCCCCGGTGGGGGTTTGGAACGTAGGACCGGGAGGGGGGGGCCCCCCGCGGCGGTCGGGGGGGGGGAAACCCCC
>NZ_JBHWZS010000097.1:0-26940 GCF_042728155.1 Streptomyces sp. NPDC060209 | reverse complement strand
GTCGGCGGCTGAGGGCACGGCGGGCGGCCCCGCCCCCAGGAGCATCCGCTGCAGCTCGCGCGCCGCACGCGGTGGTTCGACGTCGCTGCGGTGCGCGAGCCCGATGGTCCGCCGCAGCCCCGGCGAGGCCAGTGGCGTCGTCCGCAGGTCCTGGCCCGCCCGCACGGCGACCATGCGGGGGACGACGGCGATCCCGAGCCCTGCACGCACGAAGCCCAGGACGGCGTCCATCTCGCCGCCCTCCACGGTGAACGAGGGCTCGAAGCCCTCCGCGCGGCACGCGGCGACGGTCAGCTCCCGCAGGTCGTATCCGTGCCGGAACATCACCAGCGGTTCGTTCTCGAGGTCGGCGACGTGCACCGAGCCCTTCCGCCCCGGGGCGGGCCGGGACGCCGATGACACCACCACCAGGTCCTCGTGCAGCAGCTCCATGGTGGTGAGCGCCGGGGAGCCGGCGGGCAGCGGCAGCACGAGCAGCGCGAGATCCAGGGCGCCCCGGGCGAGTTGCCGTACGAGGTCGTGGGAGCCGCCCTCCTCGATCAGGAGCTGGATCCCCGGGTGGGCGCCGTGGAAGGCGCGCAGCACGTCGGGGAGCAGCCCCGTGCAGACACTCGGCGTGGCGCCGAGCCTGATCCGCCCCCGGCGCAGCTGCACCAGCTCCTGCACCTCGTGCCGTGCGGTGTCCGCGTCCGCCAGGATCCTGCGGGCGAGCGGCAGCAGCGCCTCGCCCGCGTCGGTCAGCCCGATGTTGCCGCGCGCCCTGCTGAACAGCTCCGCGCCCAGCTCGTTCTCCAGGGCCTTGATCTGCTGGGAGAGGGAGGGCTGTGACACGTGCACCTCCTCGGCGGCCCGGGTGAAGTGCCTGGCCTCGGCCACGGCCACGAAGTAGGCGAGCTGCTGGAAGTGCATACAGCCGACGATAGAGCACTTCATAGCTGTTGCCTATGGAGATGAGTCATTTCATGTCTTGGACTGATGGTGCCCTCCGCCTCTAGCGTCGTGTCCATGGCATTGGCAACGCGGACGGACCGACGGCCGTCCATGACGCGTACGCTCTGGGACTCGTCCGTCGGCAAGAAGACGATCATGGCTGTGAGCGGCCTGATCATGCTCGGTTATCTGGCGGTCCACATGCTGGGCAACCTGAAGATCTTCTTCGGATCCGGCGAGTTCAACCACTACGCGCACTGGCTCCGGACCCTCGGGGAGCCTTTCCTGCACTACGAGTGGGCGCTTTGGATCATCCGCGTGGTGCTCGTCGCGGCCGTCGTCCTGCACGCGGTCTCCGCGTACCAGCTGAGCCGCCGCGACCTCAGGGCGCGCCCGACGGCGTACGTCCACAAGAAGGCGCGCTCGAGCTATGCCACGCGCACCATGCGCTACGGCGGCATCATCCTCGCGCTGTTCATCGTCTGGCACATCCTGGACCTCACGACGGGCACGGTGCACACCGGCGGATTCCAGTCCGGGCACCCGTACCAGAACGTGCTCGACACCTTCTCGACCTGGTACGGCAACGTCATCTACATCGTCGCCGTGCTCGCCCTGGGCCTGCACGTCCAGCACGGATTCTGGAGTGCCGCGCAGACCCTCGGCGTGGGCAGCGCGACCCGGGACCGCGTCCTGAAGACCCTCGCCAATGTCCTCGCAGTGGTGCTGACGGCCGGCTTCGTCTCCGTGCCCGTCGCCGTGATGACCGGAGTGGTGAGCTGATATGAGCGACTACACGAACTACCCCACCGGCGAACCCGTCGTCGACGCCAAGGCGCCCTCGGGCCCCGTCGCCGAGCGCTGGGACACCCGCCGCTTCGAGGCCAAGCTCGTCAACCCGGCCAACCGCCGCAAGCACACCGTGATCGTCGTCGGCACCGGCCTGGCCGGCGGCTCGGCCGGAGCGACGCTCGCCGAACAGGGCTACCACGTCGTCCAGTTCTGCTTCCAGGACTCGCCCAGGCGTGCCCACTCCGTCGCCGCGCAGGGCGGCATCAACGCCGCCAAGAACTACCGCAACGACGGCGACTCGGTGCACCGTCTCTTCTACGACACCGTCAAGGGCGGCGACTTCCGCGCCCGCGAGTCCAACGTCCACCGTCTTGCCGAGATCTCCGTGGAGATCATCGACCAGTGCGTCGCCCAGGGTGTCCCCTTCGCCCGCGAGTACGGCGGCCTCCTCGACAACCGCTCCTTCGGCGGCGTCCAGGTCTCCCGTACCTTCTACGCCCGCGGCCAGACGGGGCAGCAGCTCCTCCTCGGCGCCTACCAGGCGCTCTCCAGGCAGATCGCCGCCGGCAACGTCGAACTGCACTCCCGCACGGAGATGCTCGACCTGATCGTCGTCGACGGCAAGGCCCGCGGCATCGTGGCCCGCGACCTCGTCACCGGGAGGATCGACACCTACTTCGCCGACGCGGTGGTCCTGGCCAGCGGTGGCTACGGCAACGTCTTCTACCTGTCGACGAACGCCATGAACTCCAACGCCACCGCCATCTGGCGCGCCCATCGCCGGGGTGCCTACTTCGCGAACCCCTGCTTCACCCAGATCCACCCCACGTGCATCCCGCGCACCGGCGACCACCAGTCGAAGCTGACCCTGATGAGTGAGTCGCTGCGCAACGACGGGCGCATCTGGGTCCCGAAGGCCAAGGGCGACGACCGCCCCGCGAACCAGATCCCCGAGGACGAGCGGGACTACTACCTGGAGCGCATCTACCCGGCCTTCGGCAACCTCGTGCCCCGAGACATCGCCTCCCGCGCGGCGAAGAACGTCTGCGACGAGGGCCGCGGCGTCGGGCCCGGCGGCCAGGGCGTCTACCTCGACTTCGCCGAGGCCATCGGGCGCATGGGCAGGAAGAAGGTCGAGGAGAAGTACGGCAACCTCTTCGACATGTACGCGCGGATCACCGCGGAGAATCCGTACGAGACCCCGATGAGGATCTATCCCGCCGTCCACTACACGATGGGCGGGCTCTGGGTCGACTACGACCTCCAGACCACGATCCCCGGCCTCTTCGCCATCGGTGAGGCCAACTTCTCCGACCACGGGGCCAACCGCCTCGGAGCCTCCGCGCTGATGCAGGGCCTCGCCGACGGCTACTTCGTCCTGCCGTCGACCATCAACGACTACCTGGCCCGCAACCCGCACGCCGAGGAGATCGACGCCGGACACCCGGCGGTCACAGAGGCCGTCGCCGAGACCGAGGACAGGCTCAACCTCCTCCTCGCGGTCGACGGGGACCGCACCCCGGACTCCTTCCACCGTGAGATCGGCGAACTCATGTGGGAGTTCTGCGGGATGGCCCGCACCGAGGAAGGGCTCCGCAAGGCCCTCGACCGGATCCCGGAGATCCGCGAGGAGTTCTGGCGCCGCATCAAGGTGCCCGGCACCGGCGAGCAGTTCAACCAGTCGCTGGAGAAGGCCAATCGCGTCGTCGACTACCTGGAGCTCGCCGAGCTCATGTGCCTCGACGCGCTGCACCGCGCCGAATCCTGCGGCGGCCACTTCCGCGAGGAGTCGCAGACCCCGGACGGCGAAGCCGCCCGCCGGGACGAGGAGTTCTCCTACGCCGCGGCCTGGGAGTTCAGCGCCACCGGCGACGCCCCCGTCCTGCACAAGGAAGACCTCGTCTTCGAGTACGTCCACCCCACTCAGCGGAGCTACGCATGAAGCTCACCCTGCGCGTCTGGCGCCAGCAGAACGCCGAGGCGCCCGGCGCCATGGCCACCTACGAAGTCGACGGCATCTCGCAGGACATGTCGTTCCTGGAGATGCTCGACACCCTCAACGAGGAGCTCATCCTCAGCGGGGACGAGCCCGTCGCCTTCGACCACGACTGCCGTGAAGGCATCTGCGGCGCGTGCAGCCTCGTCATCAACGGCGATGCCCACGGCCCGGAGCGGACCACCACCTGCCAGCTCCACATGCGGTCCTTCGACGACGGCGACACGATCGACATCGAGCCGTGGCGGGCCTCGGCCTTCCCGGTCGTCAAGGACCTCGTCGTCGACCGCTCATCCTTCGACCGGATCATCCAGGCCGGCGGATACATCTCCGCACCCACCGGCACCGCGCCCGACGCCCATGCCACGCCGGTGCCCAAGCCGGACGCCGACTCGGCCTTCGAGCACGCCGAGTGCATCGGCTGCGGCGCCTGCGTCGCCGCCTGCCCGAACGGCTCGGCGATGCTCTTCACCTCCGCCAAGGTCAACCACCTCAACGTGCTCCCGCAGGGGGCCCCCGAGCGGGAGACCCGGGTGCTCGACATGGTCGCCACGATGGACGACGAGGGATTCGGCGGATGCACCCTCACCGGCGAGTGCGCCACGGCATGCCCCAAGGGCATCCCTCTGCCGTCGATCACCGCGATGAACAAGGAGTGGCTGCGCGCCAACCGCAAGGTGCGCCGCTGACCGCGACGCCGCGGGGGAGTCAGCCGGTCCGCAGGGCCTTCGCAAGGTAGGCGGCCGTACGGCTCCCCGCCGCGCGGGCGACCTCCCGCGGCGTGCCGGTGGCGACGATCCGGCCGCCCCGGTCCCCTCCGCCCGGCCCCAGGTCGATCACCCGGTCCGCACCCGCCACCACCGCCATGTCGTGCTCCACGACCACCACGGTGCTGCCCGCGTCCACGAGACCGTGCAACTGCCGCATCAGCACCTCCACATCAGCCGGGTGCAGCCCCGTCGTCGGCTCGTCCAGCAGATAGAGGGTGTGTCCCCGCCGGGCACGCTGGAACTCCGTGGCGAGTTTGATCCGCTGCGCCTCACCGCCCGACAGCTCAGTCGCCGGCTGGCCCAGGCGCAGATAGCCGAGCCCGACGTCGAGGAGGGCCCGCAGACTGCGCTCGGCCGCCGGAGTCCCGGCGAGGAACCCGGCCGCCGCCTTCACCGTCAGGTCCAGCACCTCGGCGATCGTGAGTCCACGCAAGGTGACGTCGAGGGTCCGCGGGTTGTAGCGCGCGCCGTGACAGTCCGGGCAGGGAGCGTACGTACTGGGCAGGAAGAGCAGCTCGACCGAGACGAACCCCTCGCCCTGGCAGGTCTCGCACCGCCCGCCCGCCACATTGAAGGAGAACCGGCCCGCCCGGTACTTCCGGGCCCGTGCGGTCTCCGTGTCGGCGAAGAGCTTCCGTACGACGTCGAAGAGCCCTGTGTACGTGGCCAGGTTGGACCGGGGCGTACGGCCGATGGGTCGCTGGTCGACCTGCACGAGCCGGTCCACCGCGTCCAGGCCCTCCGCCGACGCGCAACCCCGAGCGGCCGGCGCGGGAGCCTCGGCCGACTCCGCCGACCGCCGGTCGGCGAGCACACCTGCCAGCACCTGGCCGACGAGGGTGGACTTGCCCGATCCCGACACACCGGTGACCGCCGTCAGCACACCGAGCGGGAACGCGGCGTCGACATCCCGCACGTTGTGCAGGTCCACCCCGCGCAGCGTGATCCACCCGGACGGGTCGCGCGGCTCACGCGCGGGCGCCGGGTCCTCGTCGAAGAGGAACCGCCGGGTCGCGGATCCCGCCACCTCGGCGAGGTCCGCCGGAGGACCGCTGTGCAGGACCCGGCCTCCGTGCTCGCCCGCCAGCGGTCCCACATCCACCAGCCAGTCGGCCTGCCGCACCACATCCATCTGGTGCTCCACCACGAACACAGAGTTCCCCGCCTGCTTGAGCCTGCCGAGCACCCCGAGCAGTGACTCCGTGTCGGCGGGGTGGAGGCCCGCCGACGGCTCGTCCAGCACATAGACGACACCGAACAGCCCCGAACGCAGCTGGGTGGCGAGCCGCAGCCGCTGCAGTTCGCCCGAGGACAGGGTCGGGGCCGTACGGTCGAGGCTGAGATAGCCGAGACCCAGCTCCGTGACCGGCTCGATCCTGGCCAGCAGGTCGGCCGTGAGCACCCGTGCGGTGTCGCTCCCGCCGCCCGCCTCCAGCAGCACCTCGGTGAGGGCGGTGAGCGGGAGTGCGACGAAGTCGGCGATCGTACGGCCAGCGAAGGTGACCGCCAGCGCCTCCCGCCGCAGCCTGCTGCCCCCGCACACCGGACAGGGGGCGCTCGACAGGAAGCGCTCCGCCTTCGCCCGCAGCGTCCGGCTCCTGGAGTCCGCGAAGGTGTGCATCACATAGCGCCGTGCGCTCATGTACGTACCCTGGTACGGGCGTTGGATACGGCCCGCGTCACGCACCGGATGGACGGTGACCACCGGCTGCTCGTCGGTGAACAGGATCCATTCGCGGTCCGCCGGCTCCAGCTCCCGCCACGGACGCCCGACGTCGTACCCGAGGGCGTCGAGCACATCGCGCAGGTTCTTGCCCTGCCAGGCTCCCGGCCAGGCCGCGATCGCTCCCTCCCGGATCGACAACGACGCGTCCGGTACGAGCAGTTCCTCGGTGGTGCGGTGGATCAGCCCCAGGCCGTGGCACTCGGGGCAGGCCCCGGCCGCCGTGTTCGGTGAGAAGGAGTCGGAGTCGAGCCGCTCGGCACCGGGCGGATAGTCACCGGCACGGGAGAAGAGCATGCGCAGGGAGTTCGACAGCGTGGTGACCGTGCCCACCGAGGAGCGGGACCCGGGTGCCGACCTGCGCTGTTCCAAGGAGACGGCGGGCGGCAGACCGGTGATCTCACCGACATCGGGCGCGCCGACCTGATGGATCAGCCGCCGGGCGTAGGGAGCGACGGACTCGAAATAGCGGCGCTGGGCCTCCGCGTAGATCGTCCCGAACGCCAGGGAGGACTTTCCCGAGCCCGAGACGCCGGTGAAGACCGCGAGGGTGTCGCGCGGGATGTCGACGTCCACGTCACGGAGATTGTGCTCGCGCGCGCCGCGTACCCGGACGTACGGATCATGTGGGGTGGACATCGGTGGGACGGCTCCGTGGGGGATCGGCGGGGTGGGCATGCCTCTGCCGGTGATCCTCCCGCACGCGTGAGGACCACCGGCAGCGTGGGGCGCAGGCCCTACACCATCGGGTCCATGCCGCGGTCGTTCATGGAACTCTCCTTCTCGCTCTGCTCCCGCAGGCGGCGGGCCTTGTCCTGGAGCCGCTGCCGCTGTTCCGGGTCGGTGGCGCGTTCCGCGGCCTCGTTCAGTTCCTGCGCCTTGGCACGCAGCTGCTGGGCACGGCCGCCGGACTCACCTGCAACGCTCATGATCACTCCTGGATCTGTGGGGGAGCGGACACCCTCAGCGAATCAGTGCGGGGGCCCGCCTGCATCTCGAACGACCACGCTCCGCGACCTGCCGGCGGTCCGGCCCCGTGCCCCGTTCGGACCTCCCGCCCGGCATGCGTGAGGGCGAAGGTGTGGGGTAGTCGGTGCGGCGGTGCACCATCGCCGTCCGACAGTGAGGAGAGGCGTCATGCCCGCAGGATCCAGCTCCAAGCGCGAACGTCAGTACGAGCACATCAAGGAGGGCGCCGAGAAGCGCGGCACGTCCACGAAGCGCGCGGAGGAGATCGCGGCGCGCACCGTCAACAAGGAGCGGGCCCGCTCGGGGGAGTCCAGGAGTGCGAGCCCCGCATCGCTCCGGGACCCCAAATCGTCCTCCGAGCGCGGCGGGCAGCGCTCCCACACCGGAGCGCAGGGGCCGACGAAGGACCAGCTGTACGAGGAGGCCAGGAAGCGCAACGTCGAGGGCCGCTCCTCGATGACGAAGGACCAGCTGCGCAAGGCCCTCGGACGCTGACGGTCAGGACCCCACCGCCGAGAACGTCCTGTCGACCGCGTCGCAGGTACGCGGCGTCCGCCGAGGTCCTGGCCCGTGATCCGCCTGGTCCTTTCGTCGTGTCTGCACAGCACCTTCTAGGCTGGGCGCCGTGAGTGACGACACCCGGCCGCTGGCCGTATTCGACCTTGACGGAACGCTTGCCGACAGCGGCCACCGGCAGCACTTCCTGGAGGGCTCGCGGCGGGACTGGGACGGGTTCTTCTCGGCGGCCCCCCACGATCCTCCGCTGGAGGAAGGCGTGAGCCTGGTGCTGGCGAGTGCCGAGGAGTGCGAGGTCGTGTATCTGACCGGCCGGCCCGAGAGGTGCCGCAGGGACACCCTGGCCTGGCTCGAGCGGCACGGGCTGCCGGGGGGCAGTCTCCATATGCGGCGCAACGCCGACCGGCGGCCGGCCCGCCGCACCAAGCTGGAGACCCTGGAACGACTGGGCCGGGAGCGCGAGGTGCGCGTCCTCGTCGATGACGACGAGCTGGTGTGCGATGCGGCCGAGCAGGCCGGTTTCACGGTCGTACGGGCCCGTTGGACCGTCGCCCCGCCGTCGCTGAAGAACGCCCAGGAACGCGAAGGCCGTACGTGAGACGAGCGGCCGTGGGCCCGGTACCGGCGGCGTACCCGGTCAGGCGTTCTCGTCGAGCCGGAAACCGACTTTGAGGCCCACCTGGTAGTGGGCGATGCGACCGTCCTCGATGTGGCCGCGGACCTGCGTCATCTCGAACCAGTCGAGATTGTGCAACGTTTCGGAGGCTCTTGCGACGCCGTTCCGGATCGCCGCGTCAAGACCCTCCTCGGAGGTTCCTACGATCTCGGTGACCCGGTAGGTGTGATTAGACATCTAATGTCTCCTTTCGTGGTTCCACGGTGCCTCACTCCGGGTCGGAGCGCGAGGTATCCGCCCGGCGATCCGCGTCAGGGAGGGGGCTTGACCTGCCCATTGGTCCATACCAAACTCCGGTCCATACGCCCGTGCGAGCGCCGCCCGCAGTCCCCCCACCCGGGTCCTGTCATGTCGTCGTGCCGTTTCGCAGAAGGTGGCCCCCGTGAAGATCCGCATACTGGCCGGAGCCGTCGCGCTCGTTTCCTCCGTCGCGCTGAGCGGCTGCGGCTACCTTCCTGGCGCGGGTGCCGACAGCAGCACGGTGACGGTGTGGCTGATGAAGGGCAGCGCCTCGCAGAGCTTCCTCGACCGCTTCAAGGAGTCGTACGAGGCCGAGCACCCCTCGGTCGAACTGGAGTTCATCCTCCAGGAGTGGGGCGGCATCGGCCCCAAGGTCCTGAAGGCACTCGAGGGCGACGACGCACCGGACGTCATCGAGGTCGGCAACACCCAGGTCGCCCAGTACGCCGAGAGCGGTGAACTGCGCGATCTCACCCTGGAATCGATGCGGGACCTGGGCGGCGAGGCCTGGCTGCCGGGACTCGCGGAACCGGGCAAGGTCAACGGCGGACAGTACGGAATCCCCTGGTACGCGGCGAACCGCGTCGTGATCTACAACAAGGAACTCTTCGCGCAGGCGGGGATCACCGAACTCCCCACGACGCGCGACGAGTGGGTGGACATCAGCGAGAGACTGAACACCGCCGGCCAGCAGGGCATCTACCTCGCCGGGCAGAACTGGTACGTACTCGCCGGGTTCATCTGGGACGAGGGCGGTGAGCTGGCCGACGACAGCGGCGGTGACTGGCAGGGCGCACTCGACTCGCCCGCCGCACTGCGGGGCATGGACTTCTACACGAAACTCCAGGCGCTCGGCAGCGGACCAAAGGACGCCGACGAGCAGTCGCCCCCGGAGACCGATGTGTTCGCCGAGGGCAATGTCGCCCAGATCATCTCCGTGCCCGGCAGCGCCGCACTCATCGAACAGCAGAACCCCGAACTGAAGGGGAAGCTCGGTTACTTCCCCATTCCCGGCAAGAGCGCGAAGAAGCCGGGCGCCGTCTTCACCGGAGGGTCCGACCTGATCGTGCCGGAAGGCGCCGACCAGCGGGGTGAGGGCATCGAGGTCGTCAAGGCCCTCGCGGGGGAGAAGTGGCAGACGGAGCTCGCCCGGGCCATGAGCTACGTGCCCAACAAGCCCGCCCTCGCGAGTGTCGTCGAAGGCCAGGAAGGGACCTCCGCGATGGCGCAGGGCGCTACCGAGGGCCGCGCCACCCCCAATTCGCCCTACTGGGCGGCCGTCGAGGCGGACAACCCGATCAAGCCGTACATGACAGCGGTGCTGGAGGGCGGCGACCCGGCGGAAGAGGCGAAGAAGGCGTCCGACCGCATCACGTCCAAGCTGATCAGCGGCTGACGAGGACCGGGAGGGGGCGCCCCCCCGCGAGCCGGGGATTCAGCCGTCGCACATCCCTTCGCTCCACAGCGGTCATGTCGAATCCAGCCGGCCACGGAAGAAGTAGGGGGCCGGGCCGTCGCACTCCCGCGAATGCCCGGCAGCCGCCCTGCCGATCCGTCCCCGGAGACCGCCATGACCGTGCTCCCCCTCGCCTCTCCCGCCGGCGTACCCGCGCCGCGTACGTCCGCCACCCCCTCGGGATACCGGGTCTCCCTGGCCACCTGCCAGGACGACGTACGCGCGGCCCAGCGCCTGCGCCACCTGGTGTTCGCCGGAGAGCTCGGCGCCCGGCTCGACAGCGCCGAACCCGGCCTGGACAGCGACTTCTTCGACGCCTACTGCGACCACCTGCTGGTGCGTGAGGTGGCCACCGGAGAGGTGGTCGCCACCTATCGGCTGCTGCCGCCCGAGGGGGCCAGGCTCGCAGGCGGCCTCTACGCGGAGAGCGAGTTCGACCTCGGGCGGCTCGGCCCGATCCGCGACGACCTCGTCGAGGTGGGGAGGTCCTGCGTACACCCGGCCCACAGGGACGGTGCCGTCATCGCCCTGATATGGGCCGGACTCGCCCGCTACATGGAGCGCACCGGCCACACCTGGCTGGCCGGCTGCTGCTCCGTACCCCTGGCCGACGGAGGGGCGCTGGCCGCCAGGAGCTGGGACACCGTGCGGACCCACAACCTGGCTCCCGAGGAGTATTGGGTCACCCCTCACCGTCTCTGGGACACCAGCGGCCACACCGGGGGCGGCGAGGGCGGCCGCGCCGGGCTGCCGCCGCTGCTGCGCGGCTATCTGCGTCTCGGCGCCTGGGTCTGCGGCGCCCCCGCCCACGACCCGGACTTCAACGTCGCGGACCTCTACGTCCTGCTCTCCATGCACCGCACCGACCCGCGCTACCTGCGCCACTTCCTCTCGCTCGCCCCGCTGCGATGAGTGCCTGGCTGCCGGTCGCCCCCTGCACCCCGCGCGGCTGCGCGCACCACGAGGGCGCCAGGCGTGCGCCGCTGCCCGCCGCGGCCCTGCTGCTCGCCGGGTGCGCCCTCACCTTCCTCGGGGTGCTGTCCGTGCCCGCGGTGCTGCTCCTGGCACCGTCGCACCGCGACCGGCTGATCCGCCGGTGGGCGTACGCGGTGGTACGGGCCTTCGGCGTACGCATACGGGTCACCGGGTGCGCGGTGGAGCGGGCACGGCCACCGGCGGGCGAGCTCGTGGTCGCCAACCACGTCTCGTGGCTGGACATCCCGCTCGTGGCCGCCGTGCTCCCCGCCCGGATGGTCGCCAAGAGCGAGATACGGAGCTGGCCGCTGCTCGGACCGTTCGCCGCGCTCGGCGGCACGCTGTTCATCGAGCGCGACCGGCTGCGGGCCCTGCCGCACGCGGTGCGGTCCCTCTCCGGGGCGCTGGCCTCCGGATCACGGGTGGCGGTGTTCCCGCAGGGCAGCACCTGGTGCGGCCGGAGCGGCGGAGGCCGGTTCAGGCCCGCCGCCTTCCAGGCGGCGATCGACGCCGGCTCCGCCGTCCGCCCGGTCCGCATCAGCTACCGGACGGCGGAGACGGACACGGCGGGAGCCGCCGCGTTCGTCGGGGACGACCCGCTCGCCGCCTCGCTGTGGCGCGTGGTGACCGCCGCCGGGCTCACCGCCGAGATCCGGATCCTGCCGCCGGTCCCCGCCGGTGGTGAGCCCGACCGGCGGGCACTGGCGCGGGTGGCTCAGTCCGCCGTCGCCAGCGACAGTGCGAACCTGCCCGCCGCGTCCGTCCACCACTGATCCAGCCGCAGACCCGCCGCGGCCAGCTCCTCCCGCACCCTCTCCTCACGGAACTTCGCCGAGATCTCAGTGCGCAGTTCCTCGCCCTCCTCGAACTGCACCACGAGATCCAGCTCCCGGATCTTCACCGTCAGCGCCCGGCGGGCGCGCAACCGCATCTCGACCCACTCCTGGTCCGGGTCCCAGAGGGCCACATGGGCGAAGTCGTCGGGCGGGAAGTCCGCCCCCAGCTCACGGTTCACCACCGCCAGGACGTTCTTGTTGAACGCGGCCGTCACCCCGGCCGCGTCGTCGTACGCCGCGACGAGGGTCGCCTCGTCCTTGACCAGGTCCGTGCCGAGCAGCAGCCCGTCCCCGGGCGCGAGCCGCGCACGCACGGACCGCAGGAACTCGGCGCGCTCCTCGGGAAGCAGATTGCCCAGCGTCCCGCCGAGGAACACCACCAGCCGCGGTCCGGGGCTCTCGGGCAGCTCCAGGACGTGCGTGAAGTCGGCGACGAGCGCGTGCACGGAGAGCCCCGGACGCTCGGCCAGCAGCGCCTCGGCCGCGCCCTTGAGAGCACTCTCGCTGACATCGACCGGCACGTACGTGTGAAGCTCCGGCAGCGCGTCCAGCAGATGCCTCGTCTTCTCCGAAGAGCCCGAGCCCAGCTCGATCAGGGTGCGCGCCCCGGACGCCGCCGCGATGTCACCGGCACGGGCGATCAAGATCTCCCGTTCGGCACGCGTCGGGTAGTACTCGGCCAGCCGGGTGATCTCCTCGAAGAGGTCACTGCCGCGCGCGTCGTAGAACCATTTGGGAGGCAGTGTCTTCGGTTGCCGCGTCAGACCGCTCAGCACATCGGCGCGCAGCGCCGCGTCCGTCGCGTCCGCAGGCAGGGTGCGGGTCAGCAGGAAGGGACTCACGCGGTGGGCTCCTTGAGCGGGGTCAGAAGGACATCGGTGCGCGTCGCGGCCAGCAGGGTGCGGTCCGGGACCTCGCGCCAGTACGGATCGTCGTCGTACGGCTCCGAGGCCACCACCGTGCGGTGGCCCGGTTCGTGGAGATACCAGAGGGAGTCGCCCCATGTGGTCGCCACGATGGTGGAACCGTCGGTGAGCAGCAGATTGAGGCGTGAGCCCGGGGCGGCGGCGCCGGCATCGAGAACCGTGTCGGCGACCGCCTGCGCTATCTCGTCACCCTGCGCCGTCCGATGGAGCACCAGCGCCCAGATCAGCGCCGAATCGCTCCGCGCCGCCAGGGCCAGCAGCCTCTCGGGCGGCAGCCCTGCGGCCAGCGGCGCCAGTGAGCCGGGCCAGCCCCGGACCGCGCCGTTGTGGCTGAACAGCAGACGTCCCTCGGCGAAGGGTGCGGCGGCGGCCTCCCCGTCGGCCCCCGCGAACGTCGCGTCACGGACGGCGGCGAGCAGCGCCGTGCTGCGCACCACGCGGGACAGGTCGGCGAAGGTCTCGTCGCCCCAGACCGGACCGCTGCGACGGTAGCGTCCGGGGACGGGGTCCCCCTCCGCGTACCAGCCGACCCCGAACCCGTCGGCGTTGACCGTGCCGTTCCGCTGACGCCGGGGTTCCCAGGACTGACGCACGAGCCCGTGAGCGGGGGAGACGAGCACCTCTCCCAGCGCCACCTGCGGCCCCAGATAAGCGATATGGCGGCACATCAGGCATCCCTCGCCGTGCGGAAGCCGGAGAAGATCTGGCGCCGGACCGGAAGGTCCCAGTTGCGGAACGTGCCGCGGCAGGCGACCGGGTCCACGGCGAACGAACCGCCGCGCAGCACCTTGTGCCCGGGGCCGAAGAACACCTCCGAGTACTCGCGGTACGGGAACGCGACGAAGCCGGGATAGGGCAGGAAGTCGCTCGACGTCCATTCCCACACATCGCCGATCAGCTGGCCCGCGCCGGCCGGGGACCGTCCGTCCGCGTACGCACCGGCGGCGGCCGGCCGCAGATGGTGCTGGCCCAGATTGGCCCGCTCGGGTGTCGGGTCCTCGTCGCCCCAGGGGTAGCGCAGTGAGCGTCCTGACACCGGGTCGTGACGGGCGGCCTTCTCCCACTCCGGCTCGGTCGGCAGGCGTCGGCCCGCCCAGCGGGCGTACGCGTCCGCCTCGTACCAGCTGACATGGAGCACCGGCTCGTCCGCCCGCACGGGCTCGGTCACCCCGAAGCGCCGCCGCAGCCACTGTCCGGCGTCCCGGTGCCAGAACAAGGGGGCGTTCAGGTCGTGTTCGCGGATCATCGCCCAGCCCTCGGGCGCCCACCAGCGCTCGTCGGTGTAGCCGCCGTCCTCGATGAAGGCCTGGTACGCGCCGCACGTGACCGGGGTGGTGTCGATGTGGAATGCCGCCACTTCGCGCCGGTGTGCCGGCCGTTCGTTGTCCAGAGCCCAGGGTTCGGTGGAGGTCCCCATGGTGAAGGGGCCCCCGGGAACCAGCACTTCGGCGGGCAGCGTGACGGAGTCGACGGGCTCCGGAGGCTCCGGAGCGCTGAGCACCGCCGGCCCCGAGCGGAGCTGATGGGTGATCAGCATCGTTTCGTCGTGCTGTTGTTCGTGCTGGGCGACCATGCCGAAGGCGAACCCCGCACGCTCCAGCGGACGGCCCTCGCCGTGCAGTGGGGCGCCGCCGAGGATGTCCAGGGCCCGGCCCCGTACGTCGGCGGCGTATGTGCGTGCCTCCGCGGGTGCCAGCAGGGGCAGCGAGGGCCGGCTGGCCCGGGAGTGCTCGAAGGCGTCGTACAGCCCGTCGATCTCGGGGCGCAGCGCCTCGTGGCCGCCCACGGCCCGGAGCAGCCACAGCTCCTCCTGGTTCCCGATGTGCGCGAGGTCCCAGACCAGGGGCGACATCAAGGGGGAGTGCTGTGCGGTGAGGTCGTGGTCGTCGACGCTGTCGGTGAGCAGGGCGGTGCGCTCGCGGGCGGTGAGGAGCGCGGCCAGGGCGCGCTCACGCAGTGCCTCCGCGTCGAGCTCCCGGCCGGTGTGCGGAGCAGGTGTGTCAGTCATCGGACCAAGCCCTTTCCGTGAGGCGCCTGTGCCGGGTCGGGAAGATCATCGGCCGGACATCGGCCCCGGGCCACATAGCGCTCGTGGAAGGCGGCGACCGTCGCGAGGACGTGGTCACTCGCCCCGATCCGGGGCAGCGCCTCCAGCGCGGCCGTGAAGCAGACCGCTGCCGCTGCCGCCAGCTCCGGATCGCCCAGCCCGTCGCGGGCGGCAGCCGTCCAGAGCGGATTACGGGGCGCGGGCGGCAGGCCCGCCGTCTCGGCGAGAGGCTTCACGGTGCGGTACACGGTTTCTGCCGCTTCCGGGTCGTCGAACAGAGCCGTGGTGACGGCCAGGGGCACCAGCCAGCCGTCGGTGCCGGACTGGGCGTCGATCATGCGCAGCTCCAGGTGCCCGCGCGGGCGCACCGGCGGGAACAGTGTGGTGAGGTGGTAGTCGAGATCTGCCCGCACGGGCGGCCGAGGCCCACCGCCGCGGATCCAGTCCCGGAAGGTCAGGGCGTCGGGCACGACCCATGGGCCGTCGCCGTTCCGGACGCACATCACGGGGGTCGCGAGCACATGGGCGGCCCATGCGTCCCGGGGCGCGAGACGGCCCTGCGGCGCGAGCGTCCTGGCCGGATCGAGATCGGCCCACAGCGACTGCCGGGTCGACTGCCAGCCGGTGCGCCGGCCCTGCCGGAACGGCGAATTGGCGAACGCGGCCACCAGCACCGCGCCCAGCAGATGCCCGAGCTGCCAGCGCCGCCCGTAGCCCAGCGGACCCGGCTCCTCCTCACCGGCGTCCAGGCAGACCTGGACGGAGGCGGAGGTGCACATCATGGCGCGGCCGGCGGAACCCGACCGGTCGAGCGCGGCCTCCATGGCGTCGTAACGCGGCTCACGCAGCAGTCGACGGGGCGGATGCCACGGGTCCACACCGATTCCGGCCAACGTCAGCCCGGACCGGCCGAGGGTGTCGCGCACGGAGGCCAGATCGGCAGCCGTGGCGTCGACGCAGGCCATGAGGGAACCCTTGGGCTGGGAACTCAGCTCCAGCTGACCACCCGGTTCGAAGGTCAGTGCAGCGTCCAGTGGGGTCGCGCGCACCGCGTCGGCCGCAGCGCGCAGGCGGTCGTGGGAGACGGCGACCTCGGGATGTTCACGGTCGTGAATGAGCCATTCCAGCTCCACACCGACCGTCCGGGGAGGTCCCGTCTTGAAACATATGCCGCGGAGCAGATCCTCCGCCTCTTCCTCGCCGAGGGGCGCCGCGTCGATGGGCGGGCCGTGCTGGCCGAGAGTGTCCGGGGGCATGCTGGGCCTCCTCATAGGGTGCTTCCTTCCCACCCAAACCCTTACCGGGAGTTCGCACAAGGGTGCCCCCTTGCGACGGAAAACCGGTTGCGTCCATGCCGCCGTGACGTTCAGCATGCCCCGTATGCACCACATGGGGGCGCGCTCATGAGCGCACGACTGCGCGGCATCGCGCGAGAAACCGAGTCCATCGTCCTGGCCGGGCGGTACCGCACGCCCGAGGGGCGCGAGGCGTCGATCGAGCGTGCCCTGACCACCGCGCTCTCCGGCACCCGGCTGTACGGCCCCGAGCCCGTACCCGTGGCCGTCCTGGACACCGACCGCAGTCCGGTCTTCGAGGTGACCGGCGAGACGAGCCTGCAGGCGGCACGCCGGATGACGGACGGGTCGGCGGTCAAGGTCGCCGTCCTGAACTACGCCTCCGCGCGTAATCCCGGCGGCGGCTATCTGAACGGCGCGCAGGCCCAGGAGGAGTCCCTCTGCCGCGGTTCCGCGCTCCACGCCACGCTGCTGCGCGCCCCCGACTTCTACGCGCACCACCGCATCGAACGCAGCGCCTTCTACACCGACCGGGTCATCCACTCACCCGGCGTGCCGGTCTTCCGCGACGACCGGGGGAAACTGCTGGAATCCCCGTACGCTGCCGGATTCCTCACCTCGCCCGCGCCCAACGCCGGGGTCATCCGCAGCCGCGACCCGGACCTCGTCGCTCGCATCCCCGCGGCACTGGCGAGCCGCGCCGAACGCGTGCTCGAGGTCGCCGCCGTCCGCGGCTACCGCCGACTGGTGCTGGGCGCATGGGGCTGCGGCGTCTTCATGAACGACCCGGCCGAGGTGGCCGCCGCGTTCCGCGCCCTGCTCACCGGCGGCGGGCGGTTCGCGGGACACTTCGAACAGATCGTCTTCGGTATTCCGGACCGTGCCCCCGAGTCCGCCGTCCGGACGGCTTTCACCCGTGAGTTCGGCGCTCAGCTCCAGTCGTAGCGCTCCCGCAGCCGCCCCACGACCAGGTCGTACCTGCCCCTGTCCAGCGCACAGGCCTCGCGCCGCATCCCGTCCTCGTGAACCCGCAGCACCCGGTCCAGATCCACCCAGGACGGCCGTCCCGAGCTGTCCCACGGACCCGCACCCAGTGCCACCCACTCGTGGTCCCCGTAGTGCTGCTTGCTGGACAGCTGTACGGCGAGAAGGGTGCCCCTCTCCTCCCGGGCCACGACGAGGACCGGTCGGTCCTTGCCGCGCCCGTCGTTCTCCTCGAACGGCACCCAGGTCCAGACGATCTCGCCGGGGTCCGGGTCGCCGTCGCGGTCGGGGGCGTACGAGGTGCGGACGGGCCCCACCTCGCGCGGCTCGGCCTCCGCGGTGGCGGCCGGACCGCTGCGGCCGGGGAAGTCGGTCGTGCTGTCGCTGCTGTGGTTGTGCTGGAACGTCATCGCAACACCGTAGAACCTGTACGGCCCAGTCCGTGGAGCGGGTCGGCGGAACGGGCCGCAGGCTCGACCTCATGATCACTCCCTTCGCCGTCACACGTCTGGCCCGCGCCGTCACGGTCGCCGGGCTCCTCGCAGCGACTCTGCTGCCCACGGTTTCTGGCGCGGCATCAGCCCCGCTGCCGGACCCACCCTCGACATCGGCCACGGCCTCAGGTCCGTCGAGCGGCCCCTCCGCACCGGTTCCACGGACGGTGTCGGCGTGGCTGCCCTACTGGGACCAGGAGGGCGCCTACCAGAACGCCCTGCTGCACGCCGGGCAACTGCACACCGTCAGCCCGTTCTGGTACGAGGCCGTCTCGGCCGGGCGCATCGACGCGCACCCGGGCGCGGGCGAGCGCCGCATCATCGACGGACTGCACCGGGCCGGGACGAAGGTCGTCCCCACGGTCATGGAGACGATGAAATCCGGTGTCCTGGCGGGGATCCTGACCAGCACCGCCCGACGCGCCGAGCACGCCGACGCGCTGATGCGCACGGTCGCCACCCGTGACTACGACGGCCTCGACCTCGACTACGAATCCATCGCCGCCACCGGCGACGCCACCTACGCCTCCGTACGCGACGGGTTCACCGCCCTGGCCACCGACCTCTGCCGACGCCTGCACACCCTGGGCAAGCAGTGTGTGATCACGGTCTTCCCGAAGACCGCCACGACCGGCCGCATCTGGGACTACGAGGCCCTCGGGCGTGTCGCCGACCGGATCCGCATCATGGGATACAACCTGCACTGGTCGGGCGGTGACCCGGGCCCGCTCGCCGACACCCGCTGGTACGACGACATCCTGACCCGCGCCACCGCACTGGTGCCGCCCGCCAAACTGGAGATGGGCCTCCCTGGGTACGGCTGGGACTGGCCCGCGGACAGCACGAGTACGGCCGCCACCAAGCACGTCACCTGGAAGGAAGCCGAAGCGCTGCGCGCCCGACAGGGCGCCCCCTACCGGTTCGACGAGGTCTCAGGCACCCCCTACTTCACGTACGACGACGGCACCGAGACCCGGGAGGTCTGGTACCAGGACGCACGCGGGGTCGCCGCCCACCTGCCGGTGCTGCGCAAGCACGGCGTGACCAACACAGTGCTGTGGGCGCTCAACTTCGAGGACCCGAACATCTGGCCGGTACTGGCCGGCAGCTGACGCCCTCCCTATTCACGGTGCCCCGGCCCGCCGGCCGGGAAGGGGTCTGGAGGACGGCCGGACGCCATGAGCCGGTTACCCCATCAGCCCGCCGGCATCTCCCTACCGACCAGCGCCGACGTGGCGCGGCTCGCAGGAGTTTCCCGGGCCACCGTGTCCTACGTACTGAACAGCAACTCGACCGTCCGGATCAGTGAACCCGCTCGCCGCCGCGTCAGGGAGGCCGCCGCCGACCTCCGCTACGTCCCGCACGCCGGGCATCCGCCTATGCTCGGCTCGTGCAGCCGCTTTCCGACAGCAGCAATCCGTTGATCACGGCGTTCCCAGCCGAGCTCGCAAGCGATGCCGAGGCAGTTCTGGCGGTGATGCCTGATACTCGGCTCCAGCCGCATGCCTCGTTCTCCGTTGCTGTAGAGGGCCAGCAGGTTCTGATCCCCGGGCGCCTCTTCAACGACGAGCCGCCAACTGACGCGGTGGCGTCGCTTTCGTCGCGCCAAAGGCAGCTTCTGCACTGCCTGTACTCAAGGCACTGCGACGGGTTGGTCAGACAGCGTCACCTGGAGAAGGTTGTTGGTTCCACGGACCCGTGGGTCGTCCCCTTCGTCGTGCAGCTGGTTGGCGAGTACGTCTTGGAGATCCTGGTCGTCATCTGCGATGAGCTCCGTGATCTCACCAGGCCCGGCACCTGCGGCCACCTCGCTTACGGGCAGTTCATCGTGGACAACCCAGCCTTCTTCGCGCGCACTCAACGGCGGGTCGTGAGCTACTGGAGCTGCTACTACCGGGGCAACTACGCGAGTTTTCAGGGCTACCCGGGGTGCACTCTCCTTGACCTCCTACGGTCCGCTGCCTCCGACAGAGCAGGGCGTCCCTGGCCCAGCCTCGCTCCAGTCGGCGCCACAGAGCTTGGCCCACACCCTGGCCTTCGACCACTCGGGGTGAACCGCCGGAAGGCTGTCACGCCCGAAGGGCCGAAGCCGGACGGAAGTTGGTTCCACGTGCAGCCTGACGTGGCCACGAACACGATCGCGGCCAACACCTCACGGTCTCCGTGCCGACGACATTCACCTCCCTGCGGCCGCACGGGCGCAGGTGGCACGACTCTCTGAAACAACTCCCATAACCCGTCTGGCACCAAACGCTCGACAAGTTTCGTAGTCACCCATCGAGCGTCCCGCAAGATCTCGCCAGACGAAATGGCCTGTGAGGCGTGTTGCATAACCAGGTCAGCGCTGAGAATCGGTGGTCAGCGTCGGGTCTGGATGAGGATGCTGGCTAGGTGCAGTGCGGCCCGGCGAGCGATGGCGAGTTCACCGGTTCGTGGCCAGGCGCACTGTTGTTTCGACTTGTTGATGCAGCGTTCCTCGGTGCTGCGCTACTTGTTGATGGTCCTGTCGAAGGCCGGCGTGGGAGTGTTTCTGCTGCCCCGCCGCCGGCCGTGGTCGGCTGTGCGGCGGTGCGTTGATGCCGAGTCGGGTAGCGGAAGGGCAGTTACAGGGTTGCGGATCGTAGTGCGATGAGGGCGATGGCGACAGCTGTGAGGACAGCTGCCGGGGGTGCTCCCTTGTAGTCTCTGGCGCGCAGGTGTGTTGCGACTGCGCCTATGAAGTAGAGGGTCAGGCCGACGGCGGCGGCGATGCCGATTGGCACCCACCAGAGTCCGATGATGAGGCCGCCGGCGCCCGCTGTCTGCGTGAGTCCCAGGAATGGCAGCACGCCATAAGGCAGGCCAAGGGTGGACATCTGGTCGACAAGCCGTTTCGGCCGGGTGAATTTGGCACCGGCCGAAGCCAAGAGCACCGCCGACATAAGTGCAGCGACGATGGCATAGGTGATGAACATGGTGAGTCCTCAGGTGTTGGACGAGGTGACGTAGCTGGACATGCGCTGATCCGGCCGTGCTGTGCTTCGCCGGTCAGGCGTTTTCGAGCAGCAGGGCGCTGAGTTCCACGGGCTTGGTGATCATCGCGTCGTGGCCGGTGTCCACTGTGTAGACACGGGACGGCTCGCCGTTGGGCTGGAGTTTCGGGATGGGCCGACGTGTGACGCCCTCGGGCTCGTTGCCGATGCAGAGAATGTGAGCCCGAGGGATGGACGCCTGTGCGGGGTTGTGCATCTCGGCCGGTTGCTGGAAGCAGAGGACCGACTCATCTGTCAGCGTGGTCTTGAGCCAGGCGATGTCATCGGGGTCGGTGACTCCGAAGAGGCCGACTGGCACGGGGAACTCCGGCAGAGGTGGAATACGCCAGGGCTGGGCACTGTCGGCGGCACCGTCGATCATGACCTGTGTGAGCGGCATGACGTCGATGGCGTTCTCACCGTGCGTCGGCACCATCGCGTCGATGTACACCAGGCGTGAGATGCGCCCGGGGACCCGGTTCGCCACGCTGGAGATGACCATGCCTGCGTAACTGTGTCCGACGAGGACGATGTCGTTCAGGTCGTGCTCGAGGATGAGGCCGACGATGTCGTCGGCGTGGGTGGTGAGGCCGACCTCGGGGCTGAGCAGGTGTGCCTTGTCCCCGTGTCCGGTGAGGGACGGCGTGAAGACACGGTGGCCCTGGGCGGTCAGCAGTGGCGCGACGCGCTTCCATGACTGTCCGTCGTGCCATGCACCGTGCACGAGGACGTAGGTGGTCGGGTGGGTCATGGCTGTTCCTTGGAGTGGGTGTGGGTCTACTGGCGGATGAACTTGTGCTGCCGCGGGCACGGCTGGGCGTGCTTGCGGGTGCAGGGCGGCAGGCAGGCCCCGAGCACGGTGACGGCTGAGGTGATGGTTCAGCCGGATTCGCTGCGCATGGTGGGTGCGACGTCAAAGGTGAACTTCCCTATGGACCCAGAACGCTCGGACGCGGCAGCCCCGCCGAGATTTCGGTGGTGTCCTGTGCACTGCCGACCGGGGGCGCCGTCGGGGGCCGCCATCGCCTCGAAGGTCGGACGATCAAGGTGAACGCCGCGGCCCTGTGCGAGATATCGCGGTAGTACGGGTACAGGGTCTCGCGGGCTCCCTGCGAGGTCGCACCGTCATCGGAAGCCCCGGCGGCCGGCATGCCGGGCACTGTCCGGTCACCCTCCAACGGGCCAGCCGCATCGGCAGCACCCTGTCCAGGCGGGAAACGCTGGCGGTGCCTTTCGGCAGGGGACGGGACCGTCCCGTCCACGTGACGTCACCCTCGGTCGCGATCAGGCACAGCAGGTCGAGCTTCTCGATGAAGAGACTTCGTCGCAGCGCCCTATGTCGACCCCGAAGATGTCGAACGGCTCGGCGTAGGCGCTGTGGCCTCGTCCGTCTGAGACGAGGTCGAGCTGTGCGAAGTCCTGAAGGAGACGAACGGGGTCGAGCACGCTCAGGGCCGAGGCGGTGCTGGTCAAAGGGGTGGAAGCGGTTCTGGCGGCGATGGCGGCGAGGATGACTGCCGGCGAGGAGACTGCGAACAGGGGGGTGTCGGTGTGGTATTCACCGACACCGAATACGTCGTCCCTGCCTGGTCGATGAAGACGCCGGCGTCCACGATGCCGCAGACTCGTTGCGAGCTGGTGGCGGCTGGAACGATGTCGGAGAGGGAGAAGACACCGAGTTCGACTTCGGTGCCCTTCGAAGTGGTGCGCTGCATACCTTCGACGTTAAGCATCCGTTAGGTACCTGAAGGTACCCTTCGGCTTGTGAGTCTCCGTCCCGGAACCGTGTTCCTTGCCGACTGCCCCGCCCGCATGGCCATCGAGATCATCTCCAGCAAATGGGCCGTGGTCACGCTCTTCGCTCTGAGCGACGGCCCCCTGCGCCACGGCGAACTGGTCGAACTCATCGGAGGAGTCTCGCGCAAAGTGCTCACGCAGACGCTGCGCCGCCTCCAGGAGAACGGGCTCATCGAGCGGCGCGCGTACGCCGAAGCGCCACCACGCGTGGAGTACGGCCTGACCGAGCTCGGGTGCACCCTGGAAGAGCCCATCAGAAGGCTCACCGAATGGGCCAGAACCAACGGTGAGGCGGTCGCCGCCTTTCACGAGGCGGCCGAGGAGAACGGCGCATAGCTGTATCTCTCTGGTGGGTCGGTCCGTTGAAGCTCGCCAACGCCGTCTTCGGACAGGAACTGCAACGACGCCTGACCCAAGCCGGGCAGACCGGTACGCAGTGTGCTTGCCCATCCCGGCTATACCGCCACCAATCTTCAGGCCGGCGCGCAAGTCCGCATGGTGAAGCTGTAGTTCGGCCGCATTCTCACCCCGCTCGCACAGGCCCCGGATCAGGGTGCCCTGGCACGGCTGTACGCCGCCACGGACCCGAGCGTGGAGGGCGGTCAGTTCATCGGGCCAGGCCCCGGCGGTCGCGCCTCGCGCTAGCCTCTCGCCATGAATCATGGGGAGAGCGAGGACGCGCTGGTTCTGGAGGCGCAGAAGATGCTTGCCACAGGGCAGAGCGAGGAAGTGGTATTCGCCGAGCTAGCTGCGAGGACAGCTGAGTGGGGTGTCTGTGTGTTGGCGGTGTGCTTGGCTCTGGGCGTGTCCCGGGCGGACGCCGAGGTCCGGCTCCGCGAGGTCGAGCCACTCTTCGCGGAATTCGCGGTGGGCGAGGAGGCGGACCTCGCCTTCCTTCTCACCTTCGGGCACGTGTTCATCGTGGACCGGGTACTTGACGAGCGCGAGGAGCACGTCCACGACCTGCTGGGAACCGCTGCCGGCGCCCGCGGAGGCTATCCCGGTGGCCTGCTCGGGTGGTTTCGCGCCGGGGAGCTCACGAAGATCTTCCTATACTTCGCCAGAACCCGGTTCCGGGACGGGCGGGGCTCGCCGCCCGATTTCTGGGCCGCCATGACTACGGCCGGCGAACTACTGGCGAGCAAGGACGGCCCGGACCGTGCAGAGGTCATGGCGGGGCTGGAACTTTGCCGCACGCAAGCTGCTGCCATCGGCGCGAACTAGAGCCTGTCTCCTCGGTGAAGAAACCGCTCAACCGAAACAGAAAGTTCGGCGAACCGAAGAGAGTGCTTGCCTACTGTCGCCGTGGAGGCAAACACGTGTCCTGGCCATCTGTGATCATCCTTGTGCCCGCGGAGCGACGTCCGTCGCTTGAAGAGCGAATCCGTGCCTTTGAGCTCGTACTGGGTCCTGTGACGGGTGACGAAAGGCTGCACTGGCACGGGTACTCGTACTGTCTCGACCTCTCGGGCAGGATCCTGGCGGACTACGAGCCGGATGAGCTCGATCAAGTGACGACCTCGATCGGCGAACCGTATGCGGTCTACGTGTCGTGCCAGTTCACGGACGCGGCCCGGACATTCCTCCGCGACGGCCTTCCTGGAGTCGACGGTCGTCGAGAAGAACGAAGCCCGGGTCGTGCTTGCGCAGCGTCTTCAACAGGCCCGGGGCCCGGTCGGCGAGCATGTTGGTGACGGCCGTGACGTAGGCAGGGGCGGTGCCGACGGATATCCCGAAGGTGGCTGCCAGGTGGGCGAGGGTGTCATGACGGCGCAGGTACACGAGCGCGACCAGCGCTCGCTGGTGCGGCGGGAGTCTGCGCCGATGGGGTTCCTGTGCCGTTGGATTGAGACGTCGAACACCTCCTCAACGGCACGCCAGCTCTGTCCGTCGCTGCCCCTGCTCCCACGCCGCCTACCGCGCCCCCACCGGTGGCCACGCTGCGAATACTCACGGAAAGTGCCCCCGGAACAACCGGAGCACTTTTGTGTCACGACCAGACGAGTCGCCCTTCGTCGACCTCGCAGACCGGATGGTTTCCATCGGCGATCTTGGTCAGCATCTCCGCCACGGAGTCGAAGTAGTGAGCCAGTGATTCGTACTCGCCCGTGGTCGTGATATCACCCACGAACCAACTGCCGATCCGCCCGTCCCGCGCGTCGATGAACTTTCCCATCCAGCCGTCCTGGTCTGACAGGAACGGGATCCACTCATTACGCCAGAACGGGTTGTCCGGCTGGTCCGGAGGGTCGAATCCACCGGGCATGGAGCGGTTCGCGTAGAGCTTCTCCATCGCCCGGATGCCCAGAAAGAACTTTCCCTCATCCGGGAACCCGGCGAAGCCGCAACATGCCACATCGTCGTCCACATCTTCCTCAGGAAGATCCAGATTGTTTTGCAGCAGCCACGCCCGCAGATCCTGAGGGAGGGGGATACCCATCCGTTCCTCGGCAGCCGCGAGCATCTGCTCCGTAGCGGGCCCAGGCAGATCCGCGTGATCGGCCGGGACGTGCTGCCGAAGAAGATTCATCACGCGGGACCAGCTCTCCACCACACTCATTCCCCTCTGCCCTCTCTGCACGGATGCCCCATACGACTGCGCCGCTGCGGGGGTTACCGTTCGAAGCGTCGATGCCGGGCGCCGTAGTCCCGAAGTGTGTGTGCAGAAATGCCACGTTGGGAAGCGCCGACCGGAAAACCTCGCAGGGATAGTACTCCGAGCGAGCCTTCTGCCCCCACCCTCACGACCACCTGGCACCTTCCGGCCCGAAGTGCAGGACGGGCCGCTCGGCGAGATGACCGCCCGCCAACTCCTCACGGACACGGCCGCTGTTCTTCGGCGGACCCAGCCGAGGAACCTCCACGGCACCAGCGAGGACGACATTCGCTGTGGCGTCCTGCACGAGGAGTGCACCGGCCGCCCGGTGAGGCGGTCGAGAACACAGACCGAACCGCCCTGATCCTGTTTCCCTGCCGAACTTCTCTCGGGCCACCCGGGCCGGCTGGCCGACACTCAGCGTCGAAGCCGGGCGGGTGTTCTCCGCGGCCTCGCCGCGCGGCACTCTGAGGCACAGCTCCTGCGCGGCTGTCCCGCACGCAGCTCAGATACCCGTGTCCAGCAGCCTCGCGGCCCTGTTGCTAGAGGACGGCATGAGGTGGCGGTAGGTGTGATACGTCACCCCAATGGACTTGTGGTCCATCCACTCAGCAACATCCATGATCGGAATTCCCATGGCTGGACAATTGGAAGCGAAGAAGTGGTGCAGGCTATACATGGAGTAGCCTGCGGTTATGTCCTGCGGTTATGTCCTGCGGTTATGTCCTGCGGTTATGTCAGCGGTGCGCAGAACCTTTTGCCCTCTGTGGCGGCATGTATTTCCGCAGCAGTACGAGCTGCCGCCGACACCGACCCCGCCCGACACCGGCTCTGCCACGGCCTCCATTAGTCAATAGGTACCCGTGTGGGTCCGTAGGATGCGTTTCCGCGTATCGCATCAAGTGTGCGCGTGTCTTCGCTGGAATCGGCACCTAGCACCTCGCGGAACTCGCCCCAGTTCCGGTGCTGAGCGTGTGTTGGTACACGTCGGCGTACATGGATCTGGTCTTTGATCCGGTAAACGTCCGTTGAGACGAGTCCGTTGATCTTGGTGGCGTGCGCCTCACCATTCCGTAGACCGCAGCCCGACATCATCTCCATGACGAGGCGTGGATCTTCGTCGTGTGCGTGGTGCCGGATGAGGTTCAGTTCCTCCAGCGTCGGGATCGCGATGTTCTTGCGCTGATGATCCGGGGGCGTAGCGTCCAGGAACGGGTGCAGCGCGATCTTGCGCCACCCGAGGCGGGGCGCGATGTGTACCGTAAGCGCCCGCTCGTAGCTATCGATGCTGTTGTCCTTGAGCCCACGCCATGCTGCTGATGCGGGCCCTCCAGGACGCCGGCGTCGACGTACTCGTCGAGACCGCCGTGATCGGCTCCGACGACTCGGTGCTCGGCCCTCACCCCAAAGGCGCGCCGGAGCGCCACCATCTGCTGCGGCCCGCAGTGGCGGCACGCGAATCCAGCTGACCGGCACTACCCGGTGTCACGACGTGCGCGGCCGCCCTCGCATGTCTAGCGTCGTCGGCATGAGTCATCCGCAGAGCTACGAGATCCTGCTGTTCCCGGAACCGGAGGAGCCCGACGACGGGGCACCCGAGCCCGGCACCGCCATCCGCTCCGCAGTCGTGGCGGCCACCGGGGACACCGGCAGGTCGGGATACCCGCGCTACGAGGGCGGTGGCATGGAGGCGGACATCGATCCCTCCACGCACACCGTGGAGGCTCTGCTGGTGGACGGCGCCGAGATCGACTACGGGCTCACGGTCCGGATCGCGGAGCGCGTCCGCGGGACGGGGGGAGCCGAGGAGCACGACGGCGGCGAGGCGCCGGAACCGGAGGAGGAGGGCGCTCAGGCTCCCGCTCCCGAGCGGCCCGAGGACGGTTGAGCGCGTGGCCCGCACGCGTACCC
>NZ_JBHWZS010000096.1:0-27304 GCF_042728155.1 Streptomyces sp. NPDC060209 | reverse complement strand
GCACATTCGGGCCCAGGGTCTTTTGTTCGGATCAGGCCGGATCAGGCACCAGGGCACGCGAGCCCGGCAAGATCCGAACGAGAGGCCCTAGGGGTAGAAGTGCGTCAGCGACTCGGCGACGCAGGCCGGCTTCTCGGAGCCCTCCAGCTCGAAGGTGAAGCCCCGCGTCATCTGTACGCCGCCCCGCGCGACCTCGGTCACCCCGGTGACGGTGGCGTGCAGGCGGACACGGCTGCCGACGGGGACGGGCGCCGGGTGGCGGACCCGGTTGACCCCGTAGTTGAGCGCGCGTCCCACACCGCTCACCTGGAGCAGTTCGCCGAACATCGGGATGCCCCAGCTGAGCACCATGTAGCCGTGGGCGATGGTGCGCCCGTACGGGCCGGCGGCGGCGCGCTCGACGTCGGTGTGGATCCACTGGTGGTCCCCCGAGACGTACGCGTAGGCGTCGATCAGCTCCTGGGTGACCTCCTTCCACTCCGAGCGCCCGAGGTCGCGCCCGCCGAGGGCGAGGATCTCCGGGATGCCGTGCGCGGTCAGCGGCATGGGCGGTACTCCGTTCTGCGTGTACGGACGGTCAGGCGGTGACGGGCGCGGTGCGGGGTGCGGCGACCGGCTCGGCGGACTGCTCGTCGTGGTTGGGGCGCTTGAGCAGGAGGAGCATGCAGCCCAGGGTCAGCGCCACCTGGAAGACGGCGTAGACGATGACGGCGGTGATGGAGCCGGTCCGGTTGAGCAGGAACTGGCCGATGATCGGGGTCGTGCCGCCGAGCAGGGTGCCGCAGAGCTGGTAGCAGAGCGAGATGCCGGTGTAGCGCAGATGGGCCGGGAAGCGGCTGGCGAGCATGCCGGCGAGGGCCGCGTAGTAGAGGCAGTGCGGGATCGTGGCGACGGCGACACCGAGCATCGCGAGGCCGTAGTTCTCGGTGCTGATGAGGACGAACATCACCGGCATCAGGATCAGTTCCGGCACCAGCATCACGATCACCGCGCGGGACCAGCTCTTCATCCGGGTGGCGATGAGGGCACCGAAGGGCTGGACGATGATCTGGGTGACGTTGGCGACGAGGATGATCGTCAGGAACGAACTGCGGTCGAAGTCGAGGGACGTGGTGGCCCAGGACAGGGCGAACGTCGACTTGAAGTACGTCGCCGACAGGCCGATGGTGCAGGCGCCGATGCCGAGGACGATCAGCATGGGGTGGCTGCGCAGGACCTCGGTCAGGGGGAGCTTGGCGACTTCCTTCTTCTCGATGAGCTTGGCCATGGCCGGGGACTCGGTGACCTTCAGCCGGACCAGCAGGCCGACCATGACGAGTGCGGCGGAGGCGAGGAAGGGCACGCGCCAGCCCCAGGAGACGAAGGCGTCGTCGGGCAGCTGGCTGATGGCCAGGAAGCTCACGGTGGAGAGGGTGTTGCCGACGGGAGAGCCCTGCTGGGCGAACGCCCCGTACAGCACCGACTTGCCCTTGGGGGCGTGCTCGGAGGCGATCAGGACGGAGCCGCCCCACTCACCGCCGAGGCCGATGCCCTGGATCATGCGGATGCAGACCAGCAGGATCGGGGCGGCGATGCCGATGGAGGCGTAGCCGGGCAGCAGACCGATCGCGGTGGTCGAGATGCCCATCATCAGCAGGGTGATGACGAGGGTCTTCTTGCGGCCGAGCCGGTCGCCGTAGTGACCGAAGATGATGCCGCCGAGGGGGCGGGCGAGGAAGCCGACCCAGAAGGTGGCGAAGGCGACCAGGGTGCCTATGGAGCCTTCGAGTTCGGGGAAGAACACCTTGTCGAAGACGAGCGCTGCCGCGGTTCCGTAGATGTAGAAGTCGAACCACTCGATGGTGGAGCCGATGAAGGCTCCGAATCCTGCGCGGTTGGCGGCTTTCGTTCGCTCGCGTGCGGTTGCGGTGGTCGCACTCATGGTGGCTCCCGTGAATCAAGCGGATGGGACACGGCTGACCCGGCGTCGCCCGAGACGCCCTGGGTCGCGTGATGGAGGGGGACGGAGAGGAAAAGGGGAGGGGGACGGGGAGGGGTTGTCAGACGGCGATGCGTTCGAAGACCGCGGCGAGGCCCTGGCCACCGCCGATGCACATGGTCTCCAGCCCGTAGCGCGCCTGGCTGCGGTGCATCTCCCGGCTGAGCGTGGCGAGGATGCGGGCCCCGGTGGCACCCACCGGGTGGCCGAGGGAGACACCGGATCCGTTGATGTTGATCCGCTGCTCGTGGTCCTTCTCGCCGAGCCCCAGTTCCCGGGTGCAGGCCAGGACCTGGGCGGCGAAGGCCTCGTTGATCTCGATCAGGTCGAGGTCGGCCAGGGTGAGGCCGGCGCGCCCGAGTGCCGCGTGGGTGGCCGGGACGGGGCCGATGCCCATCGTCGCGGCGGGGACACCCGCGCGGGCGAAGGAGACCAGACGGACGAGCGGGGTGAGCCCGAGCCGTTCGGCGGTGGCGGCGCTGGTCACCAGGCAGGCGGCTGCCGCGTCGTTCTGCCCGCTCGCGTTGCCCGCGGTGACGGTGGCCTCCGGGTCGGCCTTGGCCATGATGGGACGCAGCGCCGCGAGTTGCTCGGCAGTGGTGTCCGGGCGGGGGTGCTCGTCGGCGGTGACGGTGGTCCGGGTCTTGCGGGTGCTCACGGTCACGGGGACGATCTCGGCGTCGTAGCGGCCCTCCCGCACCGCACGTGCGGCGCGGGCCTGTGAGCGCAGGGCGAGGGCGTCCTGGTCGGCCCGGCTGATGGAGTAGGCGCGGCGCAGGTTCTCCGCGGTCTCGATCATGCCGCCGGGTACGGGGTGGTGGACGCCGCCCGCGGTGACCCGGCCCCGGGCCAGCGAGTCGTGGAGCTGGAGCCCGGGACCCTTGATGCCCCAGCGTCCGTCGTGCGTGTAGTAGGGGGCGGCGCTCATGACGTCGACGCCGCCCGCGATGACGACGTCGCTGAACCCTGCCCGGATCTGCATGGCCGCGTCGAGCACGGCCTGCAGGCCGGAACCGCAGCGGCGGTCGATCTGGGCGCCGGTGACGGTGTCGGGGAGCCCGGCGTCCAGGGCGGCGACCCTGCCGATGGCGGGGGCCTCGGACGAGGGGTAGGCGTGTCCGAGGATCACCTCGTCCACCCGGTCCGGGTCGATTCCCGTGCGGGAGACGACCTCGGCGATTACGCGCGCGGCGAGCGCGGCCGGGGTCTGCTGGGCGAACGCGCCGCCGAAACGCCCGATGGGTGTGCGCAGCGGCTCGCAGATGACGACATCGGTCCGGTCGGGCACGGCGGAACACCTTTCGGCGGTTTCGGGTTGTGTGGGGCGACCTTCGCACTGGACCACTGAGTCGGTCCAATATCGAGTTGCCTCACATTCAAGACGCCACGCGTCTCAATCGGAGCTCACGGTGTCGGCAGCGCCTCCTCGGCGACCGCGAGCACGGCGCGCAGTGCCGCCGAGGGGTTGTCCGTGCGCCAGGCGAGCGCGGCCTGGCGCCGTATGGGCGGGCCGGCGAGGGAGCGGTAGACCAGCCCGTTCTGCTGGATGTGACGGACGGAGGAGACCGTGAGCGTGACACCGACGCCCGCGGCGACGAGGGCCAGGATCGTGTACGAGTCGGGGGCCTCCTGCACCACCCGGGGGTTGAAGCCGGTGGCCTCGCAGGCCTGGACCATCGCGTCGCGCACCGTGGAGCCGGCGTTCGCGGGGAAGGAGACGAAGGGCTCGTCGGCGAGGACCCCGATCGGGATGCTCTCCAGACGGGCGAGCCGGTGGTCGGAGGGCAGCGCGCACAGCAGCTCCTCCTCGTCGATCACCCGGTAGGCCACCCCCGGCTGGGTGACCGGCAGCCGCACGAACCCCAGGTCGAGGGAGCCGTCGGCGACCCGGGACAGGGCGACGTTGGCGTACGTCTGGCCCTTCATGGCCAGCTCGATCCCGGGGTGGGCGGCCCGCACCGCCCGGGTCAGCAGCGGCAGCGTCTCGTGGCTGGAGGCTCCCGCGAAGCCGATGGTGACCCGTCCGTACTCCCCGCGCCCCGCGGCCTTGGCGGCCCGTACCGCCGTGTCGAGGTCGTCGAGCACGGTCCGTACGGGTTCCAGGAAGGACTCCCCCGCGCTGGTGAGCCGCACCGAGCGGGTGTTGCGCTCGAAGAGCTGGACGCCGAGCTCCTTCTCCAGCTGCCGGATCTGCTGGCTGAGCGGGGGCTGGGCCATCTGCAGCCGCTTGGCGGCGCGGCCGAAGTGCAGTTCCTCGGCGACGGCGGTGAACGCGGTCAGATGACGCAGTTCCACAGGAGCTTCCATTCATTAATCAGCGGTCTTGATCCGACCTTAATTCGGTATTGGACAGCAATCAATGGCCGCTGACACGGTAAGGGCGACCAGCACGCAATCGCCGAGGAGCACCGTGGAGCGGACGGATACGGCCGACGGGCCCAGCAAAGTCATGTCGATGAGGGAGGCCGTCGCCACCTTCGTGCACGACGGCGCCACCGTCGCTGTCGAGGGGTTCACCCACCTCGTCCCCACCGCCGCCGGGCACGAGATCATCCGCCAGGGCCGCAAGGACCTCACCGTCGTGCGGATGACGGCGGACATCGTGGTGGACCAGATGATCGCCGCGGGCTGTGTCTCGCGGCTGGTCTCCTCCTTCGTGGGCAACTCCTCCGCCGGTTCGCTCGGTGAGCTGCGGCGCAGGATCGAGCGCGCCGACCCGGCCCCGCTGGCCTTCGAGGAGTACAGCCACTACGGGATGGTCTGCCGCTACCTCGCGGGGTCCCAGCGGCTGCCGTTCTACCCGCTGCGCAGCTACGGCGGCAGTGATCTGCCGAGCGTCAACAGCGATCTGCGCAAGGTGACTTCGCCCTACCCCGGGCCCGACGGGGAGCCGGAACAGATCTACGTCGTGCCGCCGGTGAACCCGGACGTGACGATCATCCACGCCCAGCGGGCCGACCGCCGGGGCAACACCCAGATCTGGGGGCTGACCGGCATCCAGGCCGAGGCGGTGTACGCGGCGGACAAGGCGATCGTCGTCGTCGAGGAGGTCGTCGAGGACGAGGTGGTCCGCTCGGACCCGAACCGCACGCTCGTCCCGTCCCACGCCGTTGACGCCGTCGTCGTCTGCCCGCGCGGGGCGCACCCGTCCTTCGCGCAGGGCTACTACGACCGCGACAACGACTTCTACCGGGCCTGGTCGCACATCAGCAAGGACCCGGAGCGACTGCGGGCGTGGCTGGCGGAGTGGGTGTACGGAACGGCCGACCACGCCGAATACGTGGACAAGCTGGGCGAGGAGTTCTGGGCGGGGCTCGCGGTGGGCGAAGCGCTCAGCGAACCGGTGAACTACGGGAGGCGTCTGTGAGCGCGCCGAGGGAGAAGGAACGGAACATGACCACCACCGCATCGGAGACCGTCACCTCGTCCGAGCTGCTCTCCGTCGTCGCCTCCCGTGAACTGGCGTCCCGCCGTACGGTGTTCGCCGGCATCGGGCTGCCGACGCTCGCCACCGAGCTCGCCCATCTGACGGTCGCGCCGCAGATCGAGGTCGTGTACGAGTCCGGGGTCTGCGGGGCGCACCCCTCACATCTGCCGGAGACCATCGCCGACGCCGTGCTCATCTCCGGCGCGGAGGCCGTGCTGTCCATGCCGGCGCTGTTCGGCTGCGTGCTCCAGGGCGGTCACATCGACGTGGGCTTCCTCGGCGCCGCCCAGATCGACCGGTGGGGCAACCTCAACACCTCGGTCATCGGCGACTGGGAGAGCCCCACGGTGCGGCTCCCCGGTTCCGGCGGGGCCATCGAGGTGATGGCCAACTCCCACGAGGTCTTCGTGGTGATGCGCCGTCACAATCCCCGCTCCTTCACCGGGGCCCTGGACTTCTGCACCACACCGGGCCCGGACCGCGCCCTCGCCGAAGGCATCCGGCCGCTGGGCGCGGGCGTCACCCGGGTCATCACCGAACTGGGCATCCTGGCCCGCGCCGGCGTCGGGGAGGAGCTCCGACTCGTCGCCGTACACCCAGGCGTGACGGTGGATCAGGTACGGGAGGCCACCGGCTGGGACCTCCGGGTCGCCGACTCCGTCGACACCGTGCCCCCGCCGACCGAGGCGGAGCTGCGCCTCCTGCGCGAGGATGTCGACCCCGGCCGCGTCTACCTTCGCTGACACGACCGCGTCTGCCTTCACCGAGATCGACAGCACCTGCCGAGAGGACGTAACCGCCATGCGTATCAGGATCGTCGGAGCCGGAGCCATGGGCCGCGGCATCGCCCAGTGGGCCGCGGCGGCCGGGCACACCGTCGAGCTCTGCGACGTCCGGACCGAGGCGGTGACAGCGGCCGTGGACTTCGTGCGGTCCATGCTGGAACGCGCGGTCCAGAAGGGCCGGATGTCCCCCGAGGACTCCGCCGCCGCCCTGGGACGGCTGGTTCCGCTGGACGACCCGTGGGCGCGGGGCCCGGAGGTCGAGCTGGTCATCGAGGCCGTACGGGAGGACCTGGACACCAAGGCCGAGGTCTTCGGGAAACTGGAGCAGGCCCTGCCGGACTCCGCGGTCTTCGCCACCAACACCTCGTCCCTGTCGGTGACGCGGATCGCCGCCTCGCTGCGGGATCCGGGACGGCTCGCGGGTCTGCACTTCTTCAACCCCGTGCCGCTGATGAAGATCGTCGAGGTCGTGCCGGGCTCCGCCACCCGTCCCGAGATCCCGCCGGCCCTCACGGCGCTCGTCGAGAGCTGCGGCCACCGTGCGGTCACCGTCGCCGACACCCCCGGCTTCCTCGTCAACCACGCCGGCCGGGGTCTGGTCACGGAAGCCCTGGCACTGCTGGAGGAGTCCGTCGCGGACCCGGCCGGTATCGACCGGATCGCCCGCGACGTCCTGGGGCTGCGCATGGGGCCGTTCGAACTGATGGACCTCACCGGGCTGGACGTCACGGCCGCCGTGATCGACTCGATCTGGCAGGGCTTCCGCTACGAGGACCGGCTCCGCCCCTCTTTCCTCACCCCGAACCGCGTGACCGCGGGCCTGCACGGCCGCAAGACCGGACAGGGCTGGTTCGAGTACGGCCCCGACGCGCCCGCCCCGGCCCCGGAACCGCCGGTCACGGGTGACGCGGACCGGCCGGTGTTCGTGGCGGGCGACGAGGGGGACGAACTGCGGAGCGCGCTGAGCGCCGCCGGAGCGACGGTCGAGAGCGGCCCCGGGCCCTCGGAGAGCGCGCTGGTCCTCGTCCCCGTCTGGGGCACCACCGTCGCGGCGGCGGTGGCCTCGCAGGGGCTGCCCGCCGCGCGCACCTTCGGTGTGGACCCGCTGCCCCCGGCGGGCCGTCGCCGGGTGCTCGCGGTGACGCCCGCCTCCGGCCCTGCCGCCGCGCGGGACGCCCGCGCGGTGCTGGCCCGCGCGACGGACGGCGGGGAGCCCTGGGCCGTGTCGGTGGTGCGCGACACCGCGGGCTCGGTGGCGCAGCGGCTGCTCGCCTCGGTGGTCTCGGTCGCCGCCTCGATCGCGGAGCGCTCGCTGGCCACCCCGGCGGACATCGACCTCGCCGTGACGACCGGCCTCGGATACCCGGTGGGACCGCTGGCCTGGGGCGACCGGATCGGGGCCGCGCGGATGCTGGACCTGCAGCGGTCCCTGCACGCCACGACCGGCGACCCGCGGCACCGTCCGGCCCGCTGGCTCACCGAACGCGCTCAGCTGGGCCTGTCGCTGACGGAGCCGGGCACCTCGCCCGCCGCCTGCGCACAGCGGTGACCGCGCAGGGCCGTGACCGTTTCGTACAAGACCCGGTCACGGCCCCCGGCATACGGTCGTTCCATGACTCCACGACTCGACGCGATCTCCGTCACCACCGCCGACCTGGCCGCTTCGCTCGCCTTCTACCGCCGGCTCGGGCTCGACATCCCCGCGGACGCCGAATCCGCGCCCCATGTAGAAGTGGCGCTTCCCGGCGGGCAGCGCCTGCTGTGGGACACCGAGGACGTCGTCCGTTCCTTCGACCCCGGCTGGACGGGTTCGAAGGGCGGCGAGCGCCTCGGGCTCGCCTTCCTCTGTGACAGCCCCGCGGAGGTCGACGCGGTCTACGCCGATCTGACCGCCGCGGGATACGAGGGCCATCTGCAGCCCTGGGACGCCGTCTGGGGGCAGCGTTACGCGGTCGTCCTGGACCCCGACGGCTGCGCCGTCTCGCTGTTCGCCGCGAATCCCTCGTAGCCCGTCCCGGCCAGATAGCCGCCGAGCGTCGTGCCGGCCAGGTCCCGCACCTCACGGGCCAGATGCGCCTGGTCCGTACAGCCCGCGGCGTACGCGGCCTCGGCGTACGGCGTGCCCGCTCGTACGAGGGCCAGGGCGCGCTGGAGTCTCAGGACCCTGCCCAGCGTCTTGGGGCCGTAGCCGAAAGCGGCCAGCGAGCGGCGGTGCAGCTGGCGGGCTCCGAGCCCGACGGCGTGCGCGGTGGCGGCGACGGAACATCCCTGACGCAGTTGTGCGGCGACGGCCGCCGTGAGCGGGTCCGGGGGTTCGGTGCCGGCCGCCCGGCGCAGGGCGATGCTCTCCAGGGCGGCAGCGGGGTCGTCGGTCGCGGCGGTCCGCTCGGTCAGCCTGCGTACCTCGTTGCCTGACCAGAGCGAGTCGAGCGGGACCCGCCGGTCGCGCAGCTCGTGCGCCGGCACGCCGAGGAGCGCGGGTGCCGTGCCGGGGGCGAAGCGGATGCCCGCGCAGCTGCCGGAGAGCACCGCGGCCGGGGTGAACGCGTGGGTGTCGGGGCCCGCCACCAGCAGCCGGCCGCCGGCCCACAGCAGGTCCATGCAGCCGTCGGGCAGTACCGGCCGGGCGGGGTCACGCGGCCCGCTCCAGGTCCAGAGGACCGCGCCGCCGAAGCGCGATGCCCGTTCCTCGTACCGTGCGCCCATGGTCACCAGGCTACGTGGCGTCCTTGTCCCGGTTCGAGTGCAGCCGGGACTTCACGTCGTCCGGGGGGAGGAAGCGCGACCAGCGTTCGGGGAATTCGGAGGGCATGCACATGTCGTCGTCCTCCTCGTCGTCGGCGTACGCGTCCCAGTTCGCCGCCTGGGTGCGAGCCACGAGTTCCGCGGCCTGGGCGGCCTTGAGCCGGTCGCTGGTGGCACGGGCGGCGGCGGTGGCCAGCGAGGGCCACACACGGTCGATCGCGGCGTTCACGGCGGCACCGACAAGTACGGCGAAAGCGGATACACCTATCCAGAGCAGGACAGCGATGGGTGCGGCCAACGAGCCGTAGATGGTGGGCCCTTCGACCGTGCTCGTGAGGTAGATCCGTAGCAGGAAGCTCCCCAGCACCCACATCCCGAGCGCCACGAGTGCGCCGGGCACGTCCTCTATCCACGGCGAACGGACCGGCACGGACACGTGGTAGAGCGTCGTCAGGAACGCGATGGACAGCAATATGACCAGCGGCCAGTACATGACCGCGAGCACCTCGGTGCCCCACGGGACGAACTCCACCACCCGGTCGGGGCCGACCACCAGCAGCGGCAGCACCACCGCGCCCAGCAGCAGCGCGACGACGTACAGCAGGAACGCGAGCAGCCGCGTCTTGACGATGCCGCGGTGGCCGTCGAGCCCGTACATCACGGTGATGGTCTCGATGAAGACGTTCACCGCGCGTGAACCCGACCAGAGCGCGATCGCGAATCCGATGGAGATGACATCGGGGCGCGCACCCGTGGTGACGTCGGCTATGAGCGGTTTGGCGATGTCGTTGACGCCCCGCTCGGACAGCACCGTCTGCACCGCACCAAGGATGTTGCGCTCGATGGAGGCGACCGTGGTGGCGGCCGTCCAGTCGTCGACGTATCCGAGCAGCCCGATCAGGCCGAGCAGCAGCGGCGGCAGGGACAGCAGGGTGAAGAACGCGGCCTCGGCCGCGAGGCCGAGGATGCGGTACTCGATGCACGAATTGACCGTGTCCTTGAGCAACTGCCACGCCATCTGCCGCTTCGAGACGTTGCGGTAGAGGACTCGAGCCCGGTGGAGCCGACCCGGTGGCCGTTCGGGTGTTTCATTTGCTGCCTGCACCTCCTTACCGTATCGGCATGGCAGCAAGCACCCACACAGTGACCAACCAGGTTCCGCCGCTGGTCGGCTATGACGTCTACGCCGGTGACCGGGCGCTGACGGAGGCCGTCGAGCGGCACCTCGCGCCCGGGATCCTCGGCGAGGCCCGGGAGGAACTCAGCGCGCTGGGCCGGTCCGCCGGCTCGTTCCAGGCCCAGGAGTGGGGTGCGCAGGCGAACGAGAACCCACCGAGACTGCGCACTCACGACCGTTACGGGCACCGCATCGACGAGGTGGACTTCCACCCGTCCTGGCACCGGCTGCTGGGGCACGCGGTCACGGCCGGACTCACTGACGCCTGGGGCCGGCAGGGCGGCCATGTCCGGCGCGCGGCCGGGTTCCTGGTCTGGACGCAGGCCGAAGCGGGCCACGGGTGCCCGCTGTCGATGACGCACGCGGCCGTCCCGGCGCTGCGGACCGATCCGGCGCTGGCGGCGGAGTGGGAGCCGCTGCTGACCTCGCACGTCTACGAGGAGGGTCTGCGGCCCGCGTCGCAGAAGGCCGGTGTGCTCTTCGGGATGGGCATGACGGAGAAGCAGGGCGGCACCGACGTGCGGTCCAACACCACACGGGCCGAGGCGCTGGCGGGCGACGGGGAGTATCTGCTCACCGGCCACAAGTGGTTCTGTTCGGCGCCCATGTCCGACGGCTTCCTGGTGCTGGCGCAGGCACCGGGCGGGCTGAGCTGCTTCCTCGTACCGCGGGTCCTGCCGGACGGCGCCCGCAACGCGTTCGCGATCCAGCGCCTCAAGGACAAGCTGGGCAACCGGTCCAACGCCTCCAGCGAGGTCGAGTTCGACGGGACGTGGGCCCGCCGGGTCGGCGAGGAGGGGCGCGGGGTGCGCACCATCATCGAGATGGTGGCGGCGACCCGGCTGGACTGCGTGGTCGGTTCGGCGGCGCTGATGCGCCAGGCGGTGGCGCAGGCGATCCACCACAGCGCCTACCGAAGCGCGTTCGGCGGACTGCTGATCGAGAAGCCGCTGATGCGCAACGTACTGGCCGACCTGGCCCTGGAGTCGGAGGCGGCGACGACGCTCGCGCTGCGGCTGGCCGCAGCGTACGACGCCGACACGGAGGAGGAGCGTGCCTTCCTGCGGATCGCGGTGCCGGCCGCCAAGTACTGGGTGACGAAGCGGTGCACGGCGGTGGTCGGGGAGGCTCTCGAGTGCCTCGGCGGCAACGGTTACGTCGAGGAGTCCGGGATGCCCCGGCTGCTGCGCGAGGCCCCGCTCAACTCGATCTGGGAGGGCTCGGGCAACGTACAGGCGCTCGATGTGCTGCGTGCGCTGCAGCGTGAACCGCAGGCGCTCAACGCGTTCCTCCAGGAGGTCGGGAAGGCGCGCGGCGCGGACCACCGGCTCGACGCGGCGATCAAGGACCTGCTGACGGAGCTGGCGGATCTGGACGCCGTCGAGGCACGTGCCAGGCGGCTGGTCGAGCGGATGGCACTCGTGCTGCAGGGCTCACTGCTGCTGCGCTGGGCGCCGCCGGAGGTCGCGGACGCGTTCTGCGCCTCACGGCTGGGCGGGGACTGGGGCTCGGCCTTCGGGACGCTGCCGCACAGTCTGGATCTGGCCACGGTCGTGGAGCGGGCGCGGGCTCAGGAAGGCTGAGAGCTGTCCCGTGGGCGGCAAACGACGGAGGGTGGTGCTGCGCCGACACGGCACCACCCTCCACGCTTGTGCACCACCGCGCGGCGGGTCGAGGACTCCCCGTACGGCGTTCGGCCACTCTCGTACGATCTGCGCCCTGTCACCAGAGTTGCAAAGGGTTGCAACCATTGCGTGGAGTACGAGCCAACGGGTCCCCGGCACGGCAGGATGGTTCCTCAGGGCCTGGTTTCCCGCTACCGGACCGGGCCCACGCTTGTTGGGGGGACCGACATGGAATCACGCCCTGCCGCGCCGGCGCGGCCGGAAAACGCCTCATATCCCGCGATGACCGAGCGCCTGGTCCACCGTGCGCGGGAGGCCCGGCTGACGGGCGAGCGGACGGCGGCGGCTCCGCGCGCGGAGATCGACGCGTCCTGGGACCGTGTGCTGCGCAGCGGTATCGATCCCGAGCAGTCGCCGGAGAGCAGACTGCTGGAGACGGACGAGATCGAGCACCGGCGCAGGAGCACCGCGCTCGGCGAGGTCATGCCCCTGCTCCGGGAGGGGCTGGCCACGATCGCGGACGCGACACAGCAGATCATGGTCGTCACCGATACCGAGGGCCGGGTCCTGTGGCGTCAGGGGCATGCGGCCGTGATGCGGCGGGCCAAGGACATCTGCCTGGAGGAGGGTGCCGCCTGGGCGGAGTCGGCGACGGGGACGAACGCCATCGGCACCGCGCTCGCAGCGCGCACCCCCATCCAGGTCCACTCCGCCGAGCACTTCATCCGCGCGCTGCAGAGCTGGACCTGTGCGGCGGCCCCGGTGCGCGACCCCCGGGACGGCCGGCTGATGGGCATCGTCGACATCAGCGGGCCCGCCTCCACCTTCCACCCGGCGACGCTGGCCCTGGTCGGTTCGGTGGCCGCGCTGGCGGAGAGCGAGCTGCGCAGCAGGCACCTGGTGGCGATCGAGCGGCTGCGCTCGGTGGCCGCACCGATCCTGTGCCGGCTCGGCGGCCGCGCACTGGTGGTCGACACCCACGGCTGGCTGGCCGCCGTCAGCGGTATGCCGCCCCTCGACCGGCTGCCTCTGCCGAAGTCGCTGGAGCCGGGCACCGTCTGGCTCGCCTCGCTCGGGATGTGCCGGGTGGAGCCGCTGCCCGGCGGCTGGCTCGTGCAGGTCGAGGAGGGCGGGCACGACCGTTCGCCGCGCCGGGTGGTGCTCGACCTGAGCCGGGAGCGGGGGCTCACTGTCCATGTGGCTGGTCCTGTGGGCAGCTGGACACGCCGGCTCTCGCCCCGCCACGCGGAGCTGCTGTACGCGCTGGCCCTGCACCGGGAGGGGCGCACCGCGGCGGAGCTGGCCGAGGACGTCTTCGGTGACGCGACCAGGACGGTGACCGTGCGGGCCGAGATATCGCGCATGCGCCGCCATCTGGCGGAGGTGCTGGCGCACCGGCCTTACCGATTCCGCGAGGGGGTCGAGGTGGAGGTGGCCCACCCGGACGTGCCGGCCGATCTGCTGCCCCGCTCGACGGCTCCGGTGGTGCTCAGGGCGCGTATGCCCGCGGGGACGGTCTGAGCCGGCCGGGTTTGGGCAAGGGCCCGCCGTCGTGGTTTTCTGACCGCCATGAGCGACTCCACGCACAGCGCCCCCGCCCTCTCCGACGTGACCGTCTGGTATCTGGAACAGACGTCCCCCGCCGATCTGAGCCCCGCCGCCGCCCCCGCGGACGGAGTGACGGTCGCGCGCTCGGAGATACCGCTGCCCGAGTTCAGCCGTTTCCTGTACACGGCTGTGGGCGGGGACGTGCGGTGGACCGACCGGCTGGGCCTCACGTACGCGCAGTGGCAGGAGATCCTGGAGCGCCCGGGGGGCGAGACCTGGGTGGCGTACGAGAACGGGACCCCGGCGGGGTTCATCGAGCTCGACGCCCAGGAGGGCGGGGCGGTCGAGATCGCCTACTTCGGGCTGATCCCGGCCTTCCGTGGCCGGCGGATCGGCGGCCACCTGCTGTCGTACGGCGTGGCCCGCGCGTGGGACCTGGCCGAGCGCCATCCGGGGCGGAAGCCCACCGAGCGGGTGTGGGTGCACACGTGCTCGAACGACGGCCCGCACGCGATGGACAACTACCTGCGGCGTGGCTTCCGGCTGTCCGAGACCAAGATCGAGCAGGAGCCCGACGTCGCGAACCCCGGCCCCTGGCCCGGCGCGCACGCCTGATCACGGCCCTTCGTGTCGCTTTGTCGACAGGGAGGCGTGACCGACACCACAACGTCTCACATTTCGGGACCATCTCGTCCACATAATGGATCGTGGTGGACTGGCCCGAGATTCGCGTGACACGCTTCCGTCATGTCTGGAACTGGAATTGCCTTGGTGAGTCGGCGGCACGTCGACCTCGGCCGCATGTCCAGCGCCATCTGTCCGGTCCGCTGAGAGTCTCCAGCACCGCGATCTCCTGATTCCGCTCCACCCCTGCGCACCGCCGCGCCTCACGCGAGTGTGCAGTTCAGAGCCGCCCTCCTGCAGTCCCGAAGGACGTATAGCCATGGCCGCCATCCCCGAGAAGCCTGCTACCGCCACGCCCCGCCGCAAGGCCGGACGTCACCGTGGTGAAGGTCAGTGGGCCATGGGTCACTTCACCCCGCTCAACGGGAACGAGCAGTTCAAGAAGGACGACGACAGTCTCAACGTACGGACGCGCATTGAGACGATCTACTCGAAGCGCGGATTCGACTCCATCGACCCGAACGACCTCCGCGGACGTATGCGCTGGTGGGGCCTGTACACCCAGCGCCGGCCCGGCATCGACGGCGGCAAGACCGCCGTGCTGGAGCCGGAGGAGCTGGACGACCGCTACTTCATGCTGCGCGTGCGCATCGACGGCGGAAGGCTGACCACCGCGCAGCTGCGCGTCATCGGAGAGATCTCCGAGGAGTACGCGCGCGGGACCGCCGACATCACCGACCGGCAGAACGTCCAGCTGCACTGGATCCGCATCGAGGACGTCCCGGCGATCTGGGAGAAGCTCGAGGCCGTCGGGCTCTCGACGACCGAGGCCTGCGGCGACTGCCCCCGTGTGATCATCGGTTCGCCGGTGGCCGGGATCGCCGCCGACGAGATCATCGACGGCACGCCGGCGGTCGACGAGATCCACGAGCGCTACATCGGCAGCAAGGAATTCTCCAACCTGCCCCGCAAGTTCAAGACCGCGATCTCGGGCTCGCCGGTCCAGGACGTGGTGCACGAGATCAACGACATCGCGTTCGTCGGGGTGGACCACCCCGAGCACGGCCCCGGCTTCGACCTGTGGGTCGGCGGCGGGCTCTCCACCAACCCGCGGTTCGCCGAGCGCCTGGGCGCCTGGGTGCCGCTGGACGAGGTCCCCGACGTCTGGGCCGGTGTCGTCGGGATCTTCCGCGACTACGGCTACCGCCGGCTGCGTACGCGCGCACGTCTGAAGTTCCTGATGGCCGACTGGGGACCGGAGAAGTTCCGCCGGATCCTCGAGGACGAATACCTCAAGCGCCCGATGCTGGACGGACCGCCGCCCGCGCAGCCCTCCTCACGCTGGCGCGACCACATCGGTGTGCACGCGCAGCAGGACGGCCGCTTCTACGTGGGCTTCGCGCCGCGCGTCGGCCGGGTGGACGGCTCCACGCTGGCCAAGATCGCCGATCTGGCCGAGGCGCACGGCTCGGGCCGGGTGCGCACCACCGTCGAGCAGAAGATGCTCATCCTGGACGTCGAGCAGGACCAGGTCGAGTCCCTGTCCGCCGGTCTCGAGGCCCTGGACTTCCAGGTGAACGCCTCTCCCTTCCGGCGCGGGACGATGGCCTGCACCGGCATCGAGTTCTGCAAGCTGGCGATCGTCGAGACGAAGGCGCGCGGTGCCGCGCTCATCGACGAGCTGGAGCGCCGCATGCCGGAATTCGAGGAGCCGCTCTCGATCAACATCAACGGCTGCCCCAACGCCTGCGCCCGCATCCAGACCGCGGACATCGGCCTCAAGGGCCAGCTCATGCTGGACGGCGACGGCAACCAGGTCGAGGGCTACCAGGTGCACCTGGGCGGCGCGCTCGGCCTGGAGGCCGGCTTCGGCCGCAAGGTCCGTGGCCTGAAGGTCACCTCGGCCGAACTCCCGGACTACGTCGAGCGCGTGCTCGGCAACTTCCAGGAGGAGCGCGAGGAGGGCGAGCGCTTCGCGACCTGGGCGGCCCGCGCCAGTGCGGAGTCGCTGTCATGAGCGAGCGAGCCGCGCCGTTCTACTGCCCGTACTGCGGCGACGAGGACCTGCGCCCGCACGAGGCCGGCCACGGCGCCTGGGAATGTGCTTCCTGCAACCGCGCGTTCCAGCTGAAGTTCCTGGGTCTGCTGACCCGGGGACTCCAGCGCGACGACGTAGAAGGGGACGGGACATGACGGACACTCTGCAAGCAGCCGAGCTCACCGACGAGGCCCTGAAGGACCTGGCGGTGCGCGCCGGGCGCGACCTGGAGGACGCCTCCGCGAGCGACATCCTGAAGTGGGCGGCCGACACCTTCGGCAAGCGCTTCTGCGTCACCTCCTCCATGGAGGACGCGGTCGTCGCGCACCTGGCCTCCCGGGTCTTCCCCGGCGTGGACGTCGTCTTCCTGGACACCGGCTACCACTTCGAGGAGACCATCGGCACGCGGGACGCGGTGGACGCGGTGATGGACGTCAACCTCATCACGCTGACCCCGCGTCAGTCGGTCGCCGAGCAGGACGCCGAGTACGGCCCGAAGCTGCACGACCGCGACCCCGACCTGTGCTGCGCGCTGCGCAAGGTCAAGCCCCTGGAAGAGGGGCTGACGGCCTACGCGGCCTGGGCGACCGGACTGCGTCGCGACGAGTCCCCCACCCGGGCGAACACCCCGGTCGTGGGCTGGGACGAGAAGCGCCGCAAGGTCAAGGTCTCGCCCATCGCCCGGTGGACCCAGGAGGACGTGGACGCCTACGTCGCCGAACACGGCGTTCTGACCAACCCGTTGCTGATGGACGGTTACGCCTCCGTCGGCTGCGCGCCCTGCACCCGGCGGGTGCTGGAGGGCGAGGACGCACGGGCCGGCCGCTGGGCCGGGCGTGGCAAGACCGAATGCGGGCTGCACGGCTGATGACGACTGATCAGGAGATATCGATGAGCGTGACGGAGACGGGAGCCACCGTCTGGCTCACCGGTCTGCCGAGCGCGGGCAAGACCACCATCGCCTACGAGCTGGCGGGCCGGCTGCGCGCCGACGGGCACCGGATCGAGGTGCTCGACGGTGACGAGATCCGGGAGTTCCTCTCCGCGGGCCTCGGCTTCTCCCGCGAGGACCGGCACACCAACGTCCAGCGGATCGGCTTCGTCGCCGAACTGCTGGCCGCCAACGGCGTGAAGGTCCTCGTCCCCGTCATCGCGCCGTACGCCGACAGCCGTGACGCCGTACGCAAGCGTCACCAGCAGGAGGGCACCGCGTATCTGGAGGTGCACGTCGCGACCCCGGTCGAGGTGTGCTCCGAACGCGATGTGAAGGGGCTGTACGCCAAGCAGGCGGCGGGCGAGATCAGTGGTCTCACCGGGGTCGACGACCCCTACGAGGCACCTGAGTCGCCGGATCTGCGGATCGAGTCGCACCAGCAGACCGTGCAGGAGTCCGCAGCGGCGCTTCGTGCGCTGCTCACCGAGAGGGGCCTGGCGTGAGCACTGTCGCCACCGTGCCGGAAGGCACCGTCAACCCGTACGCGCTGAGCCACCTGGACTCCCTGGAGTCTGAGGCGGTGCACATCTTCCGTGAGGTGGCGGGGGAGTTCGAGCGGCCGGTGATCCTCTTCTCCGGCGGCAAGGACTCGATCCTGATGCTGCACCTCGCGCTGAAGGCGTTCGCTCCCGCGCCCATACCCTTCACGCTGCTGCACGTGGACACCGGACACAACTTCCCCGAGGTCCTCGAATACCGCGACCGCACCGTGGAGAAGCACGGACTGCGCCTGCACGTGGCCTCCGTCCAGGACTACATCGACGCGGGCAAGCTCCGCGAGCGCCCCGACGGCACCCGCAACCCGCTGCAGACCGTCCCGCTCACCGAGGCCATCCAGCAGCACCGCTTCGACGCCGTGTTCGGCGGCGGACGACGCGACGAGGAGAAGGCCCGCGCCAAGGAGCGCGTCTTCTCCCTGCGCGACGAGTTCTCCCAGTGGGACCCCCGCCGCCAGCGTCCCGAGCTGTGGCAGCTCTACAACGGCCGCCACGCCCCCGGCGAGCACGTCCGCGTGTTCCCCATCTCCAACTGGACCGAGCTCGACGTCTGGCAGTACATCGAGCGTGAGGGCATCGAGCTCCCGGAGATCTACTTCGCCCACGAGCGTGAGGTCTTCAGCCGTTCCGGTATGTGGCTCACCGCCGGCGACTGGGGCGGCCCCAAGGAGCACGAGAGGACCGAGACCCGCCAGGTCCGCTACCGCACCGTCGGCGACATGTCCTGCACCGGTGCCGTCGACTCCGACGCCACCACCCTGGACGCCGTGATCACCGAGATCGCCGCCTCCCGGCTCACCGAGCGGGGCGCGACCCGCGCCGACGACAAGATGTCCGAGGCCGCGATGGAAGACCGCAAGCGCGAGGGGTACTTCTAGACATGACCACCACCACCGAGCAGTTGTCGGCCACCACCCTCCTGCGGTTCGCCACGGCAGGGTCCGTCGACGACGGCAAGTCCACCCTCGTGGGACGCCTGCTGCACGACTCCAAGTCGGTCCTCACCGACCAGCTGGAAGCCGTCGCGCTCGCCTCCACCAACCGCGGCCAGGAAGCACCCGACCTGGCACTGCTGACCGACGGCCTGCGCGCCGAGCGCGAGCAGGGCATCACCATCGACGTGGCGTACCGCTACTTCGCCACGCCCCGGCGCCGGTTCATCCTCGCCGACACCCCGGGCCACGTGCAGTACACCCGCAACATGGTCACCGGCGCCTCCACCGCGGAACTCGCCGTCGTCCTCGTCGACGCCCGCAACGGCGTCGTCGAACAGACCCGCCGCCACGCCGCCGTGGCCGCCCTCCTGCGCGTCCCCCACGTCGTCCTCGCCGTGAACAAGATGGACCTCGTGGACTACGCGGAGCCCGTGTTCGCCGCGATCGCCAAGGAGTTCACCGCGTACGCCGCCTCCCTCGGCGTCCCGGAGATCACCGCGATCCCGATCTCCGCGCTGGCCGGCGACAACGTCGTGGAGCCGTCCGCCCACATGGACTGGTACGGCGGCCCGACGGTCCTGGAGCACCTGGAGACGGTGCCGGTCAGCCATGACCTGACCGAGTGCCACGCGCGCTTCCCGGTCCAGTACGTGATCCGCCCGCAGACCGCCGAGAACCCCGACTACCGGGGCTACGCCGGTCAGATCGCCGCCGGGGTGTTCCGGGTCGGCGAGAGGGTCTCCGTGCTGCCGTCCGGACGCACCACGACGATCGAGGGGATCGACGCACTCGGCGAGAGCGTCGACATCGCCTGGGCCCCGCAGTCCGTGACGATCCGGCTGGGCGACGACATCGACATCTCCCGGGGCGACCTGATCGCTCCGGTGGACGACGCCCCCGCCGTCACGCAGGACGTCGAGGCGACCGTCTGCCACGTGGCCGACCGGCCGCTCACCGTCGGCCAGCGGGTACTGCTCAAGCACACCACCCGCACCGTCAAGGCGATCGTCAAGGACATCCCGTCGCGCCTCACGCTCGACGACCTCTCCCAGCACCCGGCTCCCGGGCAGCTGGTGGCCAACGACATCGGCCGGGTCGTCGTCCGTACCGCCGAGCCGCTCGCGCTCGACGCCTACGCGGACTCGCGGCGTACGGGCTCGTTCCTGCTGATCGACCCCGCCGACGGCACGACGCTGACGGCCGGCATGGCGGGCGCCTCGTTCGCCGCCGCCACCGAGGGCGACGCGGACGCGGACACCTCGGCCGAGGACGCGGAGTGGGACTTCTGATGATCACCGATTTCTTCTCGACCTTCGCGAAGGAGGGCGGCCGGGTCGGCAGCGGCGCCCTCGGCAGCGGCCAGGGCGGGGTCGGGCGATGTGCGTGATGACGTACGCGCACTGCCTGCGCGCCCGCTCGTACCACCCGCACCGCCAGTTCAGACGAAGACCTGCCGACCGCCCGGCCGCGCCACCCGACTCCTGGGGGACGTGAGCACCGGGCCAACGAGAGGAAAGCCTCCCGTGCCTGCCACCCGTACCACTCTCCGCCGCAGCCTCGCCGCTGCCGCCGCTCTGCCGCTGCTCGCCATGGCGGCCACCGCCTGCGGCTACGGCTCCGAGGCGAAGGACGACGACGCCGCGAAGTCGAACGTCTCCGCCGACGGGAAGAAGCTCTCGACGGACACCGTGAAGATCGGTTACTTCCCGAACCTCACGCACGCCACCGCCCTGGTCGGTATCCAGGAAGGCCTCATCGCCAAGGAGCTGGGCGGCACCACGGTCAAGCCCTCGACGTTCAACGCGGGGCCCTCCGAGATCGAGGCGCTCAACGCGGGTTCGATCGACATCGGCTTCATCGGCCCCTCCCCCTCGATCAACGGCTACGCCAAGTCCAAGGGCCAGAGCCTGCGGATCATCGGCGGCTCGGCCTCCGGCGGCGTGAAGCTCGTCGTCGACCCGAAGAAGATCAAGACCCTGGACGACCTCAAGGGCAAGAAGATCGCCACCCCGCAGCTCGGCAACACGCAGGACGTGGCGTTCCTCAACTGGATCTCCGAGAAGGGCTGGAAGGTCGACGCCCAGAGCGGCAAGGGCGACGTCTCCGTGGTCCGTTCGGACAACAAGGTGACTCCGGACGCCTTCAAGTCCGGCTCCCTGGACGGCGCCTGGGTCCCGGAGCCGACCGCCTCCAAGCTGGTCGCCGAGGGCGGCAAGGTCCTGCTCGACGAGTCGAAGCTGTGGCCGGACGACAAGTTCGTCATCACGAACATCATCGTGTCGCAGAAGTTCCTCTCCGAGCACCCGGACGTCGTGGACGCGGTGCTGCGGGGCACGGTGAACACCAACAAGTGGATCAACGCCAACCCGGACAAGGCGAAGGCCTCGGCCAACTCGGCACTGGAGAAGCTGAGCGGCAAGGCGCTGCCCGCCGACGTCCTCGACCCGGCGTGGGAGTCCATCCAGATCACCGATGACCCGCTGGCCGCCACGCTCCAGGCGCAGGCGGACCACGCGGTCAAGGCCGGCCTGCTGGAGAAGCCCGACCTCAACGGCATCTACGACCTGAAGCCGCTGAACAAGATCCTCAAGGCCGCAGGACAGCCCGAGGTCGCCGACGCCGGTCTCGGCGCCAAGTAGCCCACCCGACCGCACCAGCATCCCTGAAGATTCCCAGGAGGTGACGACCATGGCGACCACCACCCTCACCAAGGCCGAGGACCGTGCAGCGGTCGAGTACGCCGCTCGTATCCGACACGTCTCCAAGTCCTTCGCCGGACCCACGGGGCAGCAGCTCGTCCTGGACGACATCACGCTCGATGTCGCTCCGGGTGAGTTCGTCACCCTCCTGGGAGCTTCCGGGTGCGGTAAGTCCACGCTGCTCAATCTCGTGGCGGGGCTCGACCGTCCGACCGCGGGGTCCATCGAGACCCCCGGCGGGCGGCCGGCCCTGATGTTCCAGGAGCACGCCCTCTTCCCGTGGCTGACCGCGGGCAAGAACATCGAACTGGCCCTGCGTCTGCGCGGGGTGCCGAAGTCGGACCGCCGCCCGGAGGCGGAGCGACTGCTGGAGCTCGTGCGCCTCGGCGGGGCGTACGGGAAGCGGGTGCACGAACTCTCGGGCGGGATGCGCCAGCGGGTGGCGATGGCCCGCGCACTCGCCCAGGACAGCCAGCTGCTGCTGATGGACGAGCCGTTCGCCGCGCTCGACGCCATCACCCGCGACGTGCTGCACGACGAGCTGACCCGGATCTGGCGCGAGACGAACGCCTCCGTCCTCTTCGTCACCCACAACGTGCGCGAGGCCGTGCGGCTCGCTCAGCGCGTCATCCTGCTGTCGTCGCGTCCCGGCCGGATCGCCCGGGAGTGGACCGTCGACATCGAGCAGCCGCGCCGCATCGAGGACACCGCCGTGGCGGAACTGTCCGTCGAGATCACCGAACAACTGCGTGGGGAGATCCGCCGACATGGCCAGCACTGAAACCAAGGCCGACGACCTGGCGGGTCTCGAGGCGGGCCTGGACGCGCTCGACGCCGTACAGGTGCGCAGGACGCCGACCCGCGAGATCCTGCTCAACAAGGTCCTGCCGCCGGTCGTCGCGGTGGTCCTGGTTGTCCTCGTCTGGCAGCTGCTGGTCTGGGCGAAGGTCACCGACGACTACAAGCTGCCGCCGCCCGCGGCGGTCTGGGACAGCCTGACCGACATGTGGGTGCAGGGCACCCTGCTGGAGGTCATCTGGACCAGTGTGTCGCGCGGTCTGCTCGGCTTCGTGATGGCCGTCGCGATCGGCACGCCGCTGGGTCTGCTGGTCGCGCGGGTCAAGGTGGTCCGGGCTGCGATCGGCCCGATCCTGTCCGGGCTGCAGTCCCTGCCGTCCGTGGCGTGGGTGGCGCCGGCCATCATCTGGCTCGGCCTCGACGACAAGACGATGTACGCGGTGATCCTGCTCGGCGCGGTCCCGTCCGTAGCCAACGGCCTGGTATCCGGTGTCGACCAGGTGCCGCCGCTGTTCCTGCGCGCGGGCCGCACGATCGGCGCGACGGGCCTGCGCGGAACGATCCACATCGTCCTGCCGGCGGCGCTGCCCGGATATCTGGCGGGCCTCAAGCAGGGCTGGGCGTTCTCCTGGCGTTCGCTCATGGCCGCCGAGATCATCGCCTCCTCGCCCGACCTGGGCCTGGGACTCGGCCAGTTGCTGGAGAACGGCCGGAACAACTTCGACATGCCGGGAATCTTCCTGGCGATCCTCCTCATCCTGTTCGTCGGCATCGCGATCGACCTGCTGATCTTCAGCCCGCTGGAGCGGCGGGTGCTGCGCAGCCGCGGTCTTCTCGTCAAGAGCTGAGTGACATGTCTGCCCCCGTTCTCCTCGTCATCGCCCACGGCAGCCGCGACCCGCGGCACGCGGCGACCGTGCACGCGCTCACCGCGCGCGTGCGGTCGCTGCGGCCCGGGCTGCGTGTGGAGACCGGCTTCCTGGAGTTCAACGCCCCTTCCGTGCCGCGCGTGCTGGAGCGTCTGGCCGCGGAGGGGGCGGACGAGGTCGTCGCGCTTCCGCTGCTGCTGACCCGGGCGTTCCACGCCAAGTCGGACATCCCTTCGGTCCTGCGTGAGGCCCGCACCCGGCTCCCCCGGCTGCGGATCAGCCAGGCCGACGTCCTCGGCCCGTCGCCGCTGCTGAACGCGGCGCTGGAGCAGAGGTTGTACGAGGCCGGGGTGGCCCCCGGCGACAAGGGCTCGACCGGGCTGGTCCTGGCCTCGGCGGGCTCCACAGACCCGGAGGCGATCGCAGTGATCGCTGAAATCGCGCGGGAGCTGCGGCACACCGGTTGGTGCGCCGTGCGGCCTGCGTTCGCCTCCGCTGCAATTGCCGGGGAATCCGCCCGCACCGCCGACGTGGTGCGCGCCCTGCGGGCCGACGGCGTACGGCGGGTCGCCGTGGCGCCGTACGTGATCGCCCCCGGCCGGCTCCCCGACCGTATCGCCGCGGGCGCCGAGGAGGCCGGGGCCGATGTGCTGGCCGGTGTCCTGGGGCCGTCCCCCGCACTCGCCCGGCTGCTGCTGACCCGGTACGACGAAGCGCGCGTGCCGGTCGCCGGGGCGATGACTGCCTAGTCAGACGTCCCGCACCCACGGCCGCAGCTTCTCCGGGTTGCGGACCGCCCAGATGCGGGTGACGCGGCCGTCGACGACATCGAACGAGGCTACGGTCATGACGGTGCCGGCACTGTGGGCCACCAAACCCGGCACACCGTTGACCGACCGCTCGATGAGTTCGAGCCCCGGAGCCTTGTCGGCGATGGCGACCATGTACCGGGCGATGCGCGCACCGCCTTCGATGGGGCGCAGGACGGCACCGACCATTCCGCCGCCGTCGGCGGTCATCACGGCGGCCGGGTCGAGGAGGTCGACGAGGGCCGCGATGTTCTTGGTCTCCCAGGCCTCTTTGACCTGCCGCACCGCGTCGGCCTGCCCGGCCGCCGTCACCGGGGCCTGCGTGACACGCACCCGCCGCCGGGCGGAGGCCGCGAGCTGCTTGCAGGCAGCGGAGCTCCGGCCGAGGATGCCGGCGATCTCGGCGAAGGGGTAGCGGAAGACGTCGTGCAGGACGAACGCCACCCGCTCGGCGGGTGTCATCGACTCCAGGACGACGAGGAACGCCGTGGTCACCGATTCGTCCAGGACTATCTGGTCAGCGGGGTCGGTGTGACGGCCGTGGTCCCGCCCGGCGTGGTCGGGCAGTGGGTCGGGCAGCCACGCACCGACATAGCGTTCACGCCGGGCCCGCGCCGAGCCGAGCACGTCCAGGCAGATGCGGCCGGTCACCGTCGTCAGCCAGGCGCCGGGGGACACGATCTCGTCCTGCCGGCTTCGTGGCAGCGCGTACCAGCGCGCGTAGGCCTCCTGCACGGCGTCCTCGGACTCGGTGAGTGAACCGAGCAACCGGTAGGCGACGTTGATCAGTTGGCGCCGCTCGCCGGCCACCTCGTCAGTGCCCGTCCCAGCCGTCCCCATGCTCCTGACCGCCCCTCGCCTTACCTCTCGCAGGCCCGCTTCGTCGGACCGGTGAGACCTTATCGATCCACTGCCTCCGGGCGGAAAAGGGGACTGCGGCATGGCGACCCAGGCGACGGCACAGCACCGCTTCTCGTTTCTGCAGATCGCGATAGCCCTGCAGACGCTGACCATCTTCCTTCAAGCGGTCTCCGCCGGGCTGCTGCTGACCTCGTCCTACGGAGAGACGCTGCACAGCGCCGGAGCCCGGGTGATGTACGGGGCGTCGATGCTCTACGTGCTCGCGGCGGTTCTGGCGTGGAAGCCGGGCGGCGGCTCACGCCGGCCCATTTGGTACGCGTCCGGCTTCCTTCTCCTCGCCTCTGTGCAGGTCGTGCTCGGTATCGCGCACGTACCGTCGGTCCATCTCCCGCTGGGCGTCCTGATGTTCGGGCTGAGCGTGCTGGCGCTGGCTCGGCGTTGAGAAGCGCTATCGGCCGAAGTCGAGGCTGCCGGTGCGCTCGCGCTTCAGCTCGAAGAAGTCCGGGTGGCCTGCCAGGACCCGGAAGCTGTCGAAGAGCCGTGCGGCCTCCTCGCCTCGCGGGACGGAGTTGAGCACAGGCCCGAACCACACGGTGCCGTCCACATGGATCGTCGGCGTGCCTACGTAGGAACCGGCCGCGGGGTCCTTACCCCGGTCGTGGCTGCGGCGTACGGCTTCGTCGTACGTGTCCGTGTGCGCGGCCTCCGCCAGGGCGGCGGGCAGGCCCAGTTCGGCCAGGGACTCGGCGACGACGGCGTCGAAGTCCTCGTTCTTCTCGCGGTGGATGCGCGTGCCCAGAGCGGTGTAGAGGTCCCTGAGGACAGCGGGCCCGTGGTCCGCCGCCGCGGCGGCGGCGACCCGGACCGGGCCGATCGATCTGTCGACCAGTTCGCGGTACCAGTCGGGGAGTTCGTTGCCCGTGTTGTGCAGATGGAGGCTCATGACGTGGAAACGGAGCTCGATGTCGCGCTCCCGCTCCACCTCCAGCATCCAGCGGGAGGCGATCCAGGCGAACGGGCAGGCGGGGTCGAAGTAGAAGTCGACCGCCGTCCTGCCCGCTGTCTTGTTCACGTGGGTGCTCATACGAGGAGCGTAGAGAGGCTGTGGCCCGCGGTTCTGGGCCATTCGGCCATCGATTCGCTGGGCCACCGGCGCCCCTCACCGCATCAGGCCGCGGCGCCCCGCGGGTCCCGGCCGCTGAGGGCCAGAGCACGCTCGAAATCGGACGCTCCTGGGGGCGTGGCGACTTCGCCGGCGAAACCCTCGTACTGCCGGTAGAGCGCGGCAGTGCCCTCGACCGCGTCCAGGAGGAAGGCCGCCGCCGGGCCGGAGAGCCGGAACTCCTGGCCCGTGGCCCGGGCCACGTCCCAGCCGTGCAGCGCGGTCTCCATGATGAGCATCGTCGCGATGTCCGGAGCCGGGGAGGAACCGTGCCCGGTGTCGATGGAGCCCTCCCAGGCCGCGAGGTCGGACCAGGCGGCGACCGCACGCTCCAGCTGGGCCGTGTACCGCTCCGGCCAGTCGGCGTCCGCCGTGAAGTCACGGGCCGTCAGCTCGTCGGGGATGGGGGTGCGCAGGGCACGGTGTTCCAGCCCGTGTGCGCTGTAGAGCACCCAGTGGTTGGTCAGCTCCCGTAGGTCCCAGCCGTGGCAGGGAGTCTCGGTGGAGGCCGGCAGCGTGGCGTCGATACCCCGGGCGATCCGGGCGGACTCGGCTGCGCATTCGGTCATGTGCTCGTACGCGTTCTTCATGTGCTCATCCTGCGTTCCGCCCGGGCGGCCGGTCTTGAAGAAACGCGACAGCGGACCGGGCGTGGTCAGGACGCGGCGTCGGCCAGGGCGGTGAGCTCGGCCACCGTCATCGACCCGGCGGCACGCCGCTCCCTGGCGAAGGCGTTCGCGGTGCGCCGCAATACGTCGTTGACGGGTGTGGGGATGCCGTGCTGCCGGCCGAGCAGGGCGATCTCACCGTTCAGGTAGTCGGCCTCGATGGTGCCGGTGCCACGGCTGAGGCTCTGCCATGACGACCCGCCGCCCCGCTCGGAGCCGTCGAACGGGTCGAAGCGGATCCTGTCGCCGCGGGCCGCCTCCTGCTCCTCGCTTCCGGTTGCCTCGATACCTGCCGCCGCGAGCACCGCCCGCCCTTCGGTGCGCGCCCGCTCGAAGAGGGCGTAGCCGGCCGGGCCGTTCAGCACACCGGTGACCGCCTCGATGGCGTTGGCGAGGTTGGAGAGCAGCTTGGCGTACTTCCAGCGCATCACGTCCTGGACGACGGGGGCCTCCAGTTTCGCCTTCTCCCAGTCGGCGGCGACGGCGCGCACGGTGTCGTCGGTCCCGGACGGATACCGGCCGAGGTGCAGGATGCCGGTGAGCGGGGCTCCGGCGGCGACGACCCGGCCCGGCTCCACGAAGCTCGCGGGGAGATAGACGCAGCAGCCGTAGACGCGGTGGAATCGGCGCAGGGCCAGGCGTTCGCTCTCGACGCCGTTCTGCGCGCAGATCAGGGGGAGTCGCTCCCCCGCCGTCCCGCCGCCCGCCACCGGCCTGGCGCTCCATGCGTCGAGTGCCGCGACGGCGTCCTGCGTCTTGACGGCGAGGACGAGGACGTCGTCCGGTTCGAGTTCCAGTGCCGCCGGGCCGTCGACGACGGGGAGGCGGTGGGTGCGGGTGCCGTCCGGCGTGGTGAGGCGCAGCCCGTCCTCCCGCAGGGCGGCGTACTGCGTCCCTCGCGCGACGAGGACCACCTGATGGCCCGCCTCCGCGAGCCGTCCGCCTATGGCGCCGCCGACGGCGCCCGTTCCCACGATGATGTAGCGCATGTTCGCGAGCCTGGCACACCGCCCGGCCCCACGGGAAGCGGGTACGGCAACGGGCCGCGCTCGGGGAGCGCGGCCC
>NZ_JBHWZS010000095.1:0-27518 GCF_042728155.1 Streptomyces sp. NPDC060209 | reverse complement strand
GGCCTGCCTCCTGTCTCCGCCCCGGCTGGCCGCGCCCGGCGGCGCGCTGCGTGCATGCGGGCAAGGGCGGCACGTCATCCGCAGGCACAAGATGATGCCTCCGGCGGAGATCGGCCGGCACCGGGATGGAGGGGCGCCGTTGCCGACCGCGGGCACATCGTGGCGAGCGTTGGGGGCTCCCATCCCGTCCACCATCGACCCAGGCAGAGCCGAGCAGACGCGGCCCATGGCGTCCAGGTCGTTCGTACAGTGGCGCGCTCCACCTGGACGCCATGAACCACGCCCGCTCCACGGTGTGTGGGTCGACGGCGGACGGGATGGGAGCTGGGGTGAGTGGTGAGTTAACCCAGCGAATCAGTCCGCGATCCTGAAGCTACCGAGTGTGCACCATCACGGTCTTCTTGAATCGGCGGTCCGCCCGGTACTGAAGCGGACCGCCGTCGGCACTTAGAACTGGCTCACCCAAAGGCACCCCAGACGCTACGCTCACTGACAAACACACCGTGATGAGATCAGCGCTCGCGCTGCCTAGGGGGATAAAGTGCACACGCTCACGGGAAAGCGAGTGGCCAAGTTTGCACGAGACTTTGGCTTCGAGGGGGGCGAGGCGAAGCAGTTCGAGCTGTACGTCGCAGCCAACTATCTCTTCCCTTATGTACGGGACGATATCGAGCAGATTGAGCGCGCTGTTCTCGGCGGTGGGACCGACGAGGGCATCGACGTCGCTGCCGTTGTAGTCAACGGACAGATCGTCTCGGAACCCTCAGAAATCGACGACCTTATCTCAGATCAGGCGTCCAATTCAGCGCGGGTACTCTTCATCCAGGCTAAGACAAGCGAGTCCTACGACTCTAAGCTCATCGCGAAGTTCCTCCACGGCGTCGAGGCCGTGACAAAGTACGCGATTAAGGCGAAGAGCGTCAAGCTTCCTCCGGCCCTGGTTGACCTGGCTTCTTTGATCGATCGGATCGCAGAAAACGGTGACAAGTTTCAAGACACGCGAATCCCGTGCGAACTCTTCTACGTCACCACCAGCAGCAATGACGGGAAGAGCGCACAGCAAGAACTTCAGGTCACAGAGGCGATCGATCGCATTCGAGCCCAGGGTATTTATTCAGAACCTTTGCACCTCAACACTCATGGCCACGATGCGCTAGCCGCAAAGCTGAAAGAGCGTCACGGACCACAGAACATTCAGTTCAACTTTGAAAAGCGGCAGACCATCCCTGCGACTGAGCGTGTGAGTGAGGCTTACATCGGGCTCTTGTCCGGTACGGAGGTGATGAAGTTGCTGACGGATGAAACCGGCTCCGTACGACCAGGGATCTTCGACGACAATGTGCGTCTCGATCTCGGTAGCCATAACCCAGTGAATATCCGGATCACGAGAACCCTTCAGAGCGACGACCGCGAGCACTTTCCCTTCCTCAACAACGGACTCACGATCATTGCGTCATCTCTCCGAGGGTCGGGTGACAGATTCTTCATCTCCGGGTATCAGATCGTAAATGGCGGGCAGACGAGTCACCAGCTCGTTAGGTGGGCGGCAGGCGACGAGGTTAAGGCCAAGCCGGCCCTCCTCTCTGACCTTTGGATCCCGGTGAAGATCGTCAGCTCAGGCAACGCTGGGGTGCGAACGAACGTGGCGATCGCTACTAACCTGCAAACTCCCATCGGCTCAACTGACATTCAGGCGAGTACCCAGATGGCGAAAGACGTGGAAGAGTTTTTCAACCAGTCGGGCGCAAACGGTCTACGTTATCTGCGGCAGAACCAGCATGCGTCTCTTGATTTCCCGCGGACTCGTGTTGTCACGACTCCCGAACTCAACCGAGCGGTCGCTGCAACACTGTTCGGTGATTCTTTCCGAGCGATCGGTGCTCCGAAGGAGCTAGAGGTTGAGGGCTCGTTCGTTTGGGGTGAATACTCCGTCGAGGCTTACTACTACGCAGCCTGGATTTTGTATCGGGTAGACAGATTCTTCGCCCGAACACCCGACTCGACCACTCTCAAAGCCGCGAAATATCATATCGCAATGATGGTGTCCACTCTGATCACGCCGGAACTTGTATCTATCTTCGAAACCTCTGATACAGAGGCAGCAAAACAGCGACTGAGGGGCGCTAAGAAGCTGAGGTTCAAGATTTCGGACTCAGAGAGGATTGAAGGAGCGATCACTACTGCAGTCAAGCTTGCCACCGAGCAGTTTCAGTCTGTCTTGAACGAGGGCAGGAGTTTGCGCAAGGACGATGTGCGCAGCCGTCGTAACCAGGAGGCTCTGCTACAAAAGGCCAAGGAGTCGAGCGCCGACGTTTGATGCTCGGATTTCGATACATCAGCCGAAAGTAGTCAGACGAATAAGGCCGGGGATCGACCCTAATTGGAAATCTCCGGCCTTTTGGTCTCTTTTCTAGGGATCTTCAACGGCTAAGGCTACGGCGGTTGGAGGTCAAGGCCGGTTTTGGCGAGGAGTTGATGAGGCCGGGGCGGCATTGCATCCGTTTTAGCCGGGTCCTCACCAGGGCCGTGAGTTCGTCGAGGCTGACGCTGAGAGACGAGCGCTGAGTCCCGCTGACATCCATGGCCCCTGACGACCGAGTCACCGTGCGGGGTGTCCGTGCGATGAACAGGCCCCCGCATCCGGGTCAGCTGCCAGACGGGTGAATGATGGGGACACGAGTCTCTATAGAGTTGGCACAACGCCTGGCGAAGCCAAAAGAGCAAAATTCCACGGATCGCGCTCCGGCTCCAGTGCAGCCTCCATATAAGACTTGACAATTACAGTATAGAGCCAGAAGTGAAGGAATCTTGATACATAACGGAGCCACCACAGACGCACAAACTGATCAACACGATAACCACGAAATGGACTTCCCGCCCGTGGAGAACGGCGTGGACTATCTCCTCATCGTGGCCGAACACTTGACTGCCAGCCAGCCACCTAGTCCGCGAAATCTGAAGTACGCAGTACTTCACCTGCAAGCCGCCGCCGAAGTGCTCCTAAAGGCCCGTCTGCAACTCGAACACTGGAGCCTAGTTTTTAAGGATCCAGCCCTGGCGAACCGCCGTAAGTTTGAAGACGGAGATTTTGAGAGTTGCACTACAAGTAGTGCTCTAACCCGCCTAAGACAAATCGCGAATATCGCGATAGACGAAAAGTCAATCAAGGCAATCGAGACTCTCAGTAAGTCACGAAATGCACTACAGCACTACGGCCTGAAAACCTCTGCGCGCGCCGTGGAATCTCGCGCAGCGCAGGTGCTCGACTTCCTGATTACCTTCGTCCATGACCAGCTACTTCCGGAGCTCCCCGGTACAGAAGTCGACGAGGTAATCGGAGATCTTGATTATGCCGGCGAGAAGCTCCGCACCATCCGATCTTTCATGGACACGCGACTAAAGCGTCTCGCTGGAGAGTTGAGAGATGTCCGACATCGGACTTTGAAATGTCGCGAGTGTGGCCAATGGGGCATCGTCGTTGGCGATGGCGATTCCTCCGTCTCGTGTCATTTCTGTCACGTATTGTGGGGCCCCGCAGAAAGAATGCTGCACTCTTGGGTCATTACTGAGGAGAACTGGCTCGGGGTCGAAATTGACGTCTGCCCCGACTGCGACCACCAGACACTTGTGGCGGACTACGTGCGGGTAGCTGAGGCTCCAGAGAAACGGTGTACGCTCTGCTTCTTCTGCGGCATCAGAGGCTAGAAAGCACTGAACCAGCCCTCTGCGTTCTTGTCCCGGATCCCTGAATCACAAAACCTACGAGGCACGGGGCATCATGGCCAGCAAGCTCTGGTGTCGGGAACACTCCAATGGCGGCCCGGACTGCCTGCGGCGGGCGTCTCTGAAGACGATTCGCAGCGGAGCCGACGTTGCGCCATCAACTTGAGTTGGTCGGATACCAATCGACGCTGCTTCAGGGGTGGTGGGCGCCACGATGGCGGTTGCTGACGTCTGGACCATCTGTGGACAGAAGCACGGGAATTTGACCTGATCAAGCTGTTGACCAGCACGTTATCCGCGAGGCTCAAGGGCCTCTGGAGCCGTATGCGCCAGCCCTCAGCGCTGCCTCTTGGTGCCGTCAGAAGAGCTATCCAATCCCGGTGCCGTCCACTCGCGGTAACCGGCTGAAGCTTCCCAAGTTAGGGGCCGTGCAGCCGGGAGGCTCTGTCAGCGACAGCGAGTAGCCTGCGACTGTCTGCCGTGGCGCGCTTGGAGGCCTCGTGGAAGCTACCGTTCTCACCCGTCCTGACCGACTCTGGTCGGCGGAGGAAGTCTTGAGGCGTCCAAGCCCTGTTCCGGCGATGGCTGGGGTCTACGGATGGCACTTCGAACAGCCCCCCACCCGGGCCTGGTTGCTGGGCGACTGCTATACGTTGGCATAGCCCCGCGGTACATGGCGAACCGGACCAGCACGCAGAACCTGCGGAAGCGCGTGCGGTACCACTTCCGGGGCAATGCAGCAGGATCGACCCTGAGGCTCACTCTCGGCTGCCTGCTCGGACTCGAGTTGCGTCGTGTGGGCGGCGGCAAGCGCATGACCTTCGGCAAGGAGGGGGAAGCCGCCCTCAGCCAGTGGATGGCGGAGAATGCCCGAGAATGCCCGAATGTGCTCGATCGAGCATGCCGAACCGTGGTCCATGGAGTCGGAGCTCATCTCTTAACTCGACCTGCCGCTGAACCTCGACCAGAACCGCCGCAACGCTTTCCATCGCCGGCTTTAGGAGTTGCGCGCCCAAGCGCGCCAGCGTGCACGCGAGCTGTCCATCACAGCCGCGCCATATCTCCGTGGAAGAATTCTGGAGATGATCTTAAGCAAACAGCTCTGTCGTGCTGCCGGAAACCGACACAGACCAACGCTCTGACCCGCGCATTTCACGTGAGTTCCTTGGCGCCGCTCTTCCAGGGCCTAATTCGGGACAGAGCAGTCCCCAGGCCGTCCACGGTCGACGAAAGTCAGCCGGCAAGCCAGAAGCCCATGGCATCTAATCTGGTCAGAGCCATGGGCTTCCCATGCTGTGCTGGTCGGGGGACCGTAGATCAACAGGTGTGCTCACGCGGATCGCGCGTTACTCGGAGGTGCCCGCGACTCGTTGCGACGCGGTAGACGTCCCGTAGAGCCCCGGTCAACTCTTTGACCAGGCACCGCATGTCGTCGAGTGACGTCCCCTGGTTGTCGAGAGCCTCTGAGGCTTCGTCCAACAGTTCGCTCGCAGTACCGAGTTGGATCGCTTCGATGCCGTCCGCGAGGCGGGACATGTAGCCGTCCGGGTCGTCGGTGCTCAGGTAGCAGGGCTTGTCCTCCGGTCCTGACCACGGGAGGAGCCGAAGTTCGTTCGGTGTTGTCATCCTTGGGTTGGCCTCTCGTTGAGCACATGATGGGTGGTGAAGACGGCGTCGACTCGGTCTCCCGGAAAGGCCAGGAGCGCGGCTTCAACGACGCGTCCCGTGGCGTCGGTGGCGATGCGCGTGATCGCGAGAACGGACATGTTGTTTCCGATCCGGAGGGCCGACGCTTCGTCTGGGGTGGGGGAGCGGGCGGAGACCGTCTCTCGGATCGTGGCCGACGACGGGCCGAGGACGGCAAATCTCGTGGCTGCCTCCCGGCACACGGAGTCGTTGTCGAGGACTCCGGCCGGGGCCATGTCGCGCGGGATGTAGATGCGGGCCAGGCCGTGCGGTGACCCGTGTTCGAGGCTGAGGCAGGTGTACTCCGCGAGAGGGCTGCCCGTTGGCACCTTCAGCAACGTCGTCAGGTGCACGGAGGCCGGAACCGTGGTGCTGCGAACCGTGATGCGTAACGTTGGCTGAGCAGCGGTCCAGGGGTCCAGCGTGCCCCAGCCGCCGACATACATGATCTTGCGGCGGGGGTGACGGACGTAGTTCCCCTTGCCGTGGATCTTCTCGACGAGTCCTTCGCCCTGGAGCACAGCGAGAGCGCGTCGCAGGGTCACCGTGCTGACCGTGTACTGGGCGGCCAGGCCGGCTTCGGACGGGAGGCGTTCGCCACGCTTGATGCTGCCCGTTGTGATTTGGTGGCGTAGGTCGTCGGCGATGTCGTGATGGCGTCGGGGCACGAAGCCGGTCACCGCCTTCTCAGCAGTCGCAGGGCGGTGAGCCGGGTGCGGGCGTGTATGGCCAGCAGTTCGCCCGACTCGAAGACCAGTTGCTTGGCCCCCTGGGAAAGCTGGAAGAGGTCTCTCACTCGGCAGGCCTGACCGCCGAGTTGGATGATGTCGCCTCGTTGCACGGTGGCCGCAGTGACTTCGACGGGGTAACCCAGTGCCCCGCCGGGGGCCGGGGCCCTCATGCAATCACCTTCACGGGCACGGTCGGGTCCGCGGTCGAGTGGCACGGGCAGACGCACACCTCGTAGATCACCGGTACGTCGTCCGTCGCCGCAGGCGGGGTCGGCTCGATGCAGGAGTGGTGCGTGCCAATCCAGCAGACGATCGAGCGGTAGGGGACGGAAGCCGTGCCCGTCGGGTGCGGTTCTCGGCGAGGAGGCATCAGTGGGCCTCCGCGAGGGCCGACCATGCGGCGGCCGGCAGGTGCGGGGCGACGAACACTGAGCGCGTCCGTGCACGCTGCTCTTCCCAGGCCAGCAGGTACGGACGGACAAGCGCGACGTCCTCTCCCCTCAGCGGGTATCGGTGGACTGTGCCGGCCGGAGTCCGTCCCAGGGCGACGGTCGAAGCGTCAGCGGGCGCGGGGCAGGTGGAAGAGGCCAGCGGCCGGGAGGGCGTTAAGAGGCGGCGGTGGCGGCCGTTAGGGAAGCACCGCACTCTGGTGCGCGAGATGGCATGGCGGATACGGTTGAGCATGCTGTTCAGCTCCTATCGCTGATAGCCCGGTCCCCCGACGTCGCCTGTCGTGGGGACCGTTTTGCGTACGACCGCCCATAAGGTGCGGCCGTTTAAGCTGGTGGCCACGAGCCCGAATCGATCGGCATCGGCCACCGCGTCCAGGACCTCCCGCCATGAGTCGGCGGAGAGCGTGTCCGGTACCTCTGCCTCGACCGTCGTGAACCGGGTGTCCTCCTCCACGCGCGGGTGGAGGCCAGCGGCAGACAAGCGGGCGGCGATAGCCGCCGCGGTCACTTCCGAAGCGGACACAGCGCACCCTCCGTTGCCAGCGAACACTTTCAGTGAAGCTAGTTAACTAGATTAGAGCTAGTGGACTAGATTTTCCATATGTCTGAGCAACCGCCGTACCTCCGCATCGCCGACGAACTCCGGCAGCGCATCGCGGAGCACGTCTGGGAACCGGGCGACCGCCTCCCATCCCGCGCCCAGATCGGCCAGGAGTGCGGCGTGGGCGAGAACGTTGTTCGCAGGGCACAGGAGTTGCTGATCTCCCAAGGAGTGCTGGAAGGCCGGGCCGGATCGGGCACCTACGTCGCCGAGCCCCGGGAGCGCGTGAGAGTCGTCCGGTCGTCGGCACGCGAGCAGCCCAGCGGGTCCCCGTTCCGCCAGGACATGAAGGCCCTTCGCCGACAGAGCGACTGGGAGAGCCGGACCGACGCCAAGGTGCCGGCCCCGGCGGAGATCGCGACACGGCTCGGTATCGCCGAAGGCGAGCCGTGCGTCCGCACGACATACGAGTTCCTTGCGGACGGGAAGCCGGTCCAGTTGTCGACGAGTTGGGAGCCGTACGCCGTCACTGGCGGCACCCTCGTCGTTCTTCCCGAGGGAGGGCCCCACGCGGGGGCCGGGGTCGTGAACCGCATGGCAGCGATCGGAGTCACCATCAGCCACGCGGTGGAGCAGCCCGAACCCAGGCACGCGACCGCCGAGGAAGCATCGCTACTCGGCATCCAGAAAGCCGCACTCGTGACGCACATCCGGCGGACGTACTACAGCGACGACGGCCGCCCCGTGGAGACAGCGGACATCGTGGTGCCCGCAGCGCACTGCGAGATCGTCTACGAGATCCCGATCAACCGCTGACGAGCTGGCCCCGGCAACTCCAAAGCCGTGCCCCAGCCCGTGCCCCATGCGTGCCCCTTCCGTGCCCGACAGAGCGGGAAACCAGGGGGAACAGCGGTGCCCGGCGGGGAGCAGGCATGGCAAAGGCCCCCGACCATACGTACTGGTCAGGGGCCTCTCGCCTGCGGTGGGTGTGGGATTTGAACCCACGGTGACATCGCTGCCACGACGGTTTTCAAGACCGTCCCGAGTTCAGGGAACGCCGCGCTCTGATCTGCACCAATGTGTCAAGCCCTGGCAACACCAGGAGCGCTGGCCCACGCATGGCCCACAGACTCCCTGCTGGAGCCGAGACCGCTTCGTCCCGAAGCAACTCGAGTGGGGCTGGTGGCTTGGGCTGGTGTGGCTCTCACCTGGCCTGATGGCCCGCTAGGCGCTCGCGCTCGCCCGCTGGTATTCGTCGGCGCTGTCACGCAGTTAGATACTCCTGCTTCGATGACTTGATCGCAGACTTCTGGCACGTACGTAGCGATGCGGGTCGAACGCTGGCTTCTATGTGAGGCGGGAAATTTCAGTGGTTGGGCCCGTGGGCTGAAGACCGCCACCGCGTGGACACAGCATCGGCACGGTATGAGTGCTCCTGGGCTGCACCTTGCTCCGCGCCTGCTATGTGGAGCGTTAGTGTCATGGTCGCTGTCCGCGAGAGCTGGTGGGCGGTCTGCGTGGACCACGCTGCCTTTTCTTCGGTGCTGTCTTCTGGCTTGCCGACTGAGTAGCACACAGCTCCCGAGGCCGCTTGGGTATCAGGCAGCGCAGCAGGTCACAGCTCTGCGGGCGGCAGATCAGGCGGGGCGAGTCCACAGGTAGGCCACGGCTGGCCGAGCACCGCTTTAGGAGTTTGCCCAGTAGGCCTCTCGGGCCTAGAACCCGCTGACCGGCCAGCCCAGGCCAATCCGCCTCTGCCCGCCCCCATCCACCGCTGTGGATGTCAGCTGTGGATGTCAAGCATCGGGGTCCAGCCGGAGCGTCAGGCTCTCTCCCGCGATCGCTCTAGACGCGCCTTGACCGTCCTCACATCTACGAACGGGCATGAAGCTCATGGAGAGAGTTGACCTGCCCGATCCAGAACTCCAGTTTCGCCATCGCAGAAGAGCCCTTAGGAAGCAGGTCGAGCTGCTGAGCAAGTGCATAGAAACCGGGCCCGGCATCGTTCGCGCCGAGGTAGTGCACCAGGGCAGAGATCATGAGCTTGCTGTCGGGGTGGTCACGCTCGACGATCAGTCCGAGCAGGTGGCCCATTGCAGCGCGCTCGTCCGCCCGCTCGAAGTCGAAGCCAGGGAGCCCGGTCCGCTGAACCAGCACAGAGTTCATCTCTGTGTAGGTCGTGACCTTGCGGAGCTGCGCCCGCTCAACGAGGAACTTCATGCCGGCACCGGTCAACTGGTCCCACGCCTCATCGCTCCGGCCGTACATCGCCCACCCCCTGCGTTCGCGGTCCAGGTGCCTGAGTATGCCGAACAGACCAACCTGGCGGAGCAGCTTGGAGCACACACGGCTCCGGAGGCCGATAGCCGGTTATGGGAAGCTGCAGGTCACGGAGGTGCCTGTCCTATTTAGGCCTCCGGTTGTCCTCGGATGGGCCGCTGACTTCAGGGGGTACCGGAGGTTGTTCGGGCGGTCGATCGACTGTGCCGGGTGCCTCTGCTTGAGTACTGTTAAACGTCACTGGGGCTGCGGTAGACGGGGGGCAAAGTGTCAGTGGACCAAGATCGAGCCTGGTTTCATAGCCAGTACCTGGCTCTGTGCGTCAGGAAGACTGGTTTCGAGTGGCAGGATTTCGTTACTGCTCTAATGCACCTGAAGCATGGTTCTGACTTCGTGCAGATCGATCCGTCCGGCCGTGGAGATAAAGGCTGTGATGGCTGGGTCGATGGCCTCATGTTGGCATGCTACGGGGCGACAAGCCCGACCGATAAATATGTCGCGAGCAAGATAAAAACAGACTTTGAGACTGCCGAGCAGCACTGGGGCGAGCACATGGAAAGGTGGGCCTTTGTGTACAACAATGCTGGGGGCCTGCCTACCATGGCGGCAGCCGGCATCATGGAGCTGAGGAAGAGTAAGAAAGCTTCGGCGGTCAAGATAGAGAACTGGCCTCCGCAGGTTCTCTGGGACAACTGTGTGGGGCTGGAAATTGAGCGCGAGCGGCTTTCCCTGATTCTAGGAGCTCCTCCATCTGAGCACCCTGCAGGGATGTCGTATATTGCACGATGCGTCGAATCGCTAGCGAGAACTCGCCTGCCCGCTGATCAGGACGACGTCGTAGCGGTTCCATTCGGAAAGATTGAACACAATCGATTCGGAACTGAAGTCTCCGACTTCCTGAAGACTTTCGCGGCCCACACGGGCCATGTTCGCTTCTATTTCTCGCAAGCATCGCCGGGCGAACAAGCTCAGGTCTCTGAGAACCTGAGGGCTAGGTACGACGGCCACCGTGCGCGGCTTGAGGATTCTGACGCCGTTTTCCATGCGCTCTGTGACGACTTGATCGAAGAAGCTTTTGGTCGTGAAGGCTTTGGGGATTTGAATCAGCAGCGTAGCGCAGCAATGATGGTTGTCACACACTTCTTTGAGACTTGCGAGATCTTCGAAGCGCCGGTAGGTAGCTGATGCTGTTGCCAAGCAAAGCCATCCCGTCAGACCAAGCGATGATCGCGGTGGGTGCCCAGATCTTGATTCAATTGGATCATCCTGGGACTGTTAGCGCGGTTTGGCAGCGCCTAATGAAATGGCGTGAAGTGAATTCGATGCCCTCCGCGATCCCATTCTGGTGGTTCGCTCTGTCGGTTGACCTTCTCTACGCGACAGGTGCAGTAGAAATCAGAGAAGGGGAGCTTACGAGGGAGAATCGTGTTCCGTAACCTTACGAGCGACTTGCCCGACTTCAAGAACGCTTCGTTCGCTCCAGGGCTCAATATCGTAGTGGCGAAGCGCACAATTGCCGCTCGACGTCAGGACAGCCGCAATGCTGTCGGAAAGTCCAGCTTCATTCGCGTTCTAGATTTCTTGCTGGGGGCAGACGCTCGACCGGACCACCCCCTGAGGCGCCCCGAGCTTGCGGACGCGTATTTTGAAACGGAGCTGGAGCTCGGAAGCGGTGTAGTAAGGGTTCGACGGACTGGTTCAGATCCGGGGCATGTCGAAGTAGATGGCGTTTCGATGCGAAATACCATCTGGCGGCAGAGGCTCGGTGAGCAGCTTTTTTCCTTGTCTGGAAGCGCCAGCGAACCATCCTTCCGCTCTTTGCTCGCATTCTATCTTCGTGATGTCCACAATGGTGCCTTCGAAAAAGCCACAGAGGTTCACAGGAAGCAGTCGGCATCTGCTTCGCATTCAGCGATGGCTTACCTCTTTGGGTTGGACCTCTCCCTTCTTGAGCAAGCTAAGGATATTGCGAACGCAGAGAAGAGCCTGAAGGAGCTCCGTAAGGCTGCGAATGATCCAGTGCTAGGCATGACGCTTGGGAAAGCGCAAGACATCGAAGCGCAAATCCGCACGCTGAGCATCCAGGTGGCGAACCTGGAGCGAGAGATTTCTGAATTCAAAGTCGTTGATCAGTATTCTCTGCACCGGGCCAAGGCCGATGAGCTAAGCAGAATCATCAGGAAGCTTAACGACTCCCTGGTGATGGAAGAGCGTCGTCTGGGCGACGTGGACACTTCAATCGCCCAGGAGAGTGAAACACAACCCGATCACTCATACGTGCAGCAAATGTACGACCAGCTGCAGATCACTTTGCCTGATGGGGTGATTCGGCGCTTCGATGAAGTGGCGGCTTTCCACATGTCCGTCGTGGAAAACAGAAGGCGCTACCTGCAAAGCGAGCGCGCTACGCTGTTGGAGTCTCTGAATGTAAAACGGGAAGAGCTGAGTCGCGCCGATTCTGAACGATCTGAAGTAATGCGTATTCTGGAGGCGGGAGGCGCCCTAGAAACGTATAAGGAACTTCAACTGGAACTAGTTCAGGTTCGAAGTCGCATCGGTGAACTTCAGCAGCGTCGTGAAACCATTGATAAGTGGGAGAACGCGAATCGCCATCTCCAGCTGCGCTCTGCAGAAATGGAGCTCAGATTCAGCATGGACCTCGATGATCGTCGATCGCAAATCGATGATATTGCTCAGCTTTACTCGTCGTATGCGTATGAAATCTACGGGAGTGGTCGACCGGCTTCGCTCAGTGTTGAGCCTTCCAGAACGGGATACACATTCGTCCCAACTATTGGCGGTGATCGAAGTCAGGGCGTGAAGAGCATGGCTCTGTTCTGCTTTGACCTGACGATGGCGGTCACAGCCAAGCGGAACGGGCGTGGGCCAGATTTCTTGGTCCACGACAGTCATCTCTATTCCGACGTGGAAGGCCGGCAGATGGCAAGCGCCCTGACGCTTGCAGCGAATGTGGCGGAACGTGAGGGTATGCAATATATTGTCACCCTTAATTCGGATGACCTAAAGAAGGCGCAGGATGAAGGTTTTTATGTGAACTTTCATGAGTGTGCGCTATTTACGGACCAGTATGAAAATGGCGGGTTGTTCGGCATCAGGTTCAACTAGGGATGCTGTCCGGGTGGAGCCTCTTAGGTGAATTCGCCTGCCCGGGCTGGGGTCGAGCATGATCGAGCGAGACCATACGTCTTCTCGCAGCTCAGGCAGGGCTTTGAGATGACACGCTCATCAGCCAGAACGAGATCAGTGCCGACGCGGAGCGTCCTCACCGGCTGGCGCCACATCGCGGCAGCAGCCGCTCCCCGCCCGCCCATTTCCGTTGGTGCGGTCGCCTCACGCACCGGCCATCCGGGACAGCGGGGGTACGGCGCCTAGCCCAACTTGATCGCAGCCGGTGGATGGACGGGCCTAAGGAACCACTTCTCCCTCGCCGTTGCCCGTTTTTTGGGACCCCGCGCTGGCCGCAGTCGGCGGCCTCCCTTGCTGCGCATGCCGTTTGACGGTTGCCGCGCCTGAACGGCACCTGAGCCGCGCTGATGTTGCACCGGTAAGGCTGGGGCTCATCAACCCGAGCCGCCAGGCGTGCGGACGGCGGCCGGGCTGGAGCGGGGCGTAGGTAGGAGCGCAGGCCCGGGCGACGGTCCGCGCGCGCCGCGCTGTGCGCGGCGGGTGCCTTGACGAGGAAGTTCTTGCGCCGTCTGATCCGCTGGCCACGATTGAGCGATACCCAGGGTGACGTGCATCCGCATGGGCGACCTGTAGCTGGGGCTGCTGTACAGCAGCGGAGTACCGCAACCACAGCAACTGCCCCCGCCCGCCACCGTCTCTCCGGACCTCCTAACGGCCGGTATGGCCTTCGCTGACCGGTCCGGCTAGAGCTACGGATCAGAAGGCAGCGGCGCCAAAGCCACGCCACTACCTGCGGTGAACAGCGGTCGACAGGGGCCGTCGTCCGGCTAATCCCCTGGGGTTCCCGCCCTTGCCATTCCAACCACGCGCAGGTTCGAGGCACGCGAGCCAGGACCTTTTCAGCGGCTACCAGTAATCTGCGACGATCAGCCATGCCGTGCCTGGAGGCTTCGTGGAACCTACCGCTCTCGTCAGTCCGGACCGGTTGTGGTCCGCACACGAGGTCTTGGTGCGCCCGAGCCCTCTCCCGGCGGCGGCAGGGGTTTACGGGTGGCACTTCAAGCAGCCACCGCGTCCGGACTTGGACGCTGGGCGCCTGCTCTACGTCGGGATAGCCCCGCGGTACATGGCGAACCGGACCAGTACCCAGAACTTGCGCAAGCGGGTGCGCTATCACTACCGGGGCAACGCGGCCGGCTCGACGCTGCGGTTCACTCTGGGGTGTCTGCTCGGACTTGAACTACGCCGCGTAGGCAGCGGTAAGCGGATGACCTTTGGCAAGGCAGGCGAAGCCACCCTGAGCCAGTGGATGGCAGACAACGCGCGAGTGTGCTGGATGGAGCAGGACAGACCGTGGGAGCTGGAGTCACAACTCATCTCCCGACTCGACCTCCCGCTGAACCTCGACCAAAACCGCCACAACGCGTATCACAGCCGTCTGAAGGAGCTGCGGGCCCAAGCGCGCCAGCGAGCTCGCGAGTTGCCCATCAGTTCCTAGGCCGACGGTTGTCTGCCTGGGCCGTCTCGGGGCCGTCCGAGGTTGCTCAACGGCACCCAATGACGACCAATGGCGACTACTCACCCGGAGTCGATCAGCGGCCCCACCTGCAAAAACCGTGGTCGCCGAGATCTACCGCAAGACCCAGGGCAAGAAGAAGTAGAGAACGTGATCATGCCCCCGACCTGCGTTTACGGCGCGGGGCGGGGGCATTTTCACGGCCTGGGCCCTCGCTGGGACCTCAGCGCGGCGAGTCCTGCGGCGGCCGAAGTGCCTGCCCGAGTGCTTTCCGGGCCCGGTCGCGGCTACTCGGCATGAGGTGCGCATACACCTCAGCGTCAGCCCGGGGTCGGAGTGCGGAGGTATTCGCTGACAGCCGTGATGCTCATCAACACCCTGCCGAGTGCCCACAGGCGAGAGGGCTGCTCCTTTTCGCGGCCCTCGAAGTGGGGAGCTCACCATGGGGGGCGGTGTGATCACAGCGTCCAGGCATCTTGATAGCGCCGTCCGCGGGGGGGTGATGCTCACTCAATCTCGAGGGGCCCGATGCCTAGATCCTCACGCATGCGGCGACGCATCTGAGCCATGGCCGTGCGCCGTTGCACGATGAGGGGTGCTTCCTCGGCGGATCCGACAGCTATCCCCCGGGCGTAGGCGTCACGTATCGTCCGCCAGCTGTGAAACGCCTCGTTACCTGCCGCCACGACCTGGGGCGGACCCACGAGCCAGAGGCGCTCACTTACTGTGTAGATACCGGTGCCACGGAAGGCTTCCCGCACGGCGACATCACGCGCCGAGTCGGACATGTGATCACCCAAAGCGACAGCGCGTATCTCTTCACCTGCGGTCTTAAGGGCGGAAACGAACTCGCTGTACACCTCGCGCCGTAGCTCCAACGCGTGCCTGGCCCCCTCCCGCTGCCACCGATTACGATCCGCGATCAGAGTGGCCGAGATGCCGATGACGGCACCAGCCAGCGTGGAGAGCAGAGGCATCCAGTTCATGTGCAGCAGCTTGTCTGAACCAGTCCGCCAGGACCAGGGGTCTCGCTGCGGAGGCAGCACCAGCCTCGGCGAGGGTGAAAAGCAACGGCCGACAACGACCAATCACGACAGCCAAGCCGCAGGTCAGTTGGGGCAAGCACCCTCCTGACCAGGACCGTACGACGGGCCCGCCAGACCCAGGGCAAGAGGAAGTACGCAGAGCTGAACCAGCCCCCTGCCTATGGATTTTCCGCGAGACGGGGGCTCTTTGCTGTGATGGGCGCCTGTGGGCCATGAGAGGGAACCAGGACGGGCTCGCTCCGCTCGCCGTGCGCTCCACCGCTTTAGCGGCTGGCAGCCACTTTGGGACGAGTCTCCAAGACCATGGCCCCAAAGCGACTCCAGCCCAAAGCCGCTCCGACTAACGACCTGTCACGAAGAAATCACGAGCCAACGCGTATGGCGTGCTGTCGGCCACAATCACACGCATGGAGCAGCTTTCCCTGATCATCACGCTTGTAGTTGCGTTGATTACCTCGGCCATCGCCATCTGGCAGGTCCGCACCCAGAGGGTGCGCCAGGTAGAGGACGTTTACGTGGCTCGCTACTGGTCATTGCTGGACAGGCTGTCTCCCCACACCCTCCGCGGCCTGGACGGGCACGTACTCCGGGAGGAGGAGGAGTTGGCCATCCGGCTGTACTTCCGCCTCAGCGAGGACCAAGCCAACCTGCGCGCCCAGGGCTGGGTTTCCGATGACACCTGGCGAGATTGGAGCGGTGCAATCACTTCTCAGATGGGCCGCCCGCCGTTCGACCTTCTCTGGACAGAGACCTGCGAGGATTCAGCAGCGGGACGGGACTACGCGTTCACCCACCTCCGCCAGCTTTCACGAAACGCTGACTACGACCCCACGCCAACGAGCCTCATGCGCAGGTGGTCGCGCAGGGCTCCAGGGCGGGGGCAACGCGACGGCGCGTCCTAGCATGCTGCAACGGCGCCGCGGTGAGGTGTCCGCGGGTGGGGGCTCGTTGCTGTCGGCCTGTGCCTCCGGCCGCCGCCGGATCGATCAGGCCTCGCCGCCCACGCACGCCGCCGGGAATCGCCTGTGTCTCCTCCCCCTGGCCGGCCGTCGTCCACGGCAGAGTTGAGGCATGGACGCGAACGACAGAAACCTTCTGGGCGGGGCGCGCAGCGCCGCGACCAGGCTGCCGGCCCAGGACCTGGAGCGGGCGCGGCGCTTCTACTCCGAGAAGCTCGGCCTGGAGCCCGTCGACGAACGGCCGGGCGGGCTGCTCTACAGGTGCGGGGACTCGGAGTTCGCCGTGTTCCGGTCGACGGGAGCCTCGCCCGGCACATTCACCCAGATGGGATGGCAGGTCGACGACATCGAGGCGGTCGTCACGGAACTCAAGCGGCGCGGCGTGGTGTTCGAGACGGTCGACCTGCCGGAGCTCCGTACGCAGGACGGCATCGCCGAGATCGAGGGGAACTACCCGAGCAAGGGCGCCAGGGGTGAACGCGGCGCCTGGTTCCGCGACAGTGAGGGGAACATGCTGGGAATCGGCCAGCCGCTCACGTAGGCGCGTTCGGCCCCGCCGAAGCGTCGCCGGGTTCGCACCGACCGTCGCGGTCGTTGTTCCGGTGCCTGCGAGCGGGGGAAGGATCCAGGCATGCCTGAGCACACCGCCGAGCCCCTCGCCGTCGACTGCCGCGGCAATCGTCTGGTCTCATTCGAGTCCGGCGGTGAGGACCCACCTCCCGGGGATGCACCGATGCCCATAGCCCTGACGGCCCTCTGGCACAGGGGCAGGATCCTCATGGTCCACGACCGGTACCGAGCAGCCTGGGAGCTTCCCGGCGGCACTCTGGAGCCCGGCGAGAGCGCTCGCCGGGCAGCGGTGCGCGAGCTGCTCGAAGAGAGCGGACAGGAGCCGGACGGCCAGCTGAGGTTCGTCGGCCACGCGGGGTTCGAGCTGGCGCCCGGGCCTCGGCGCGAGTACGGCGCCCTGTTCACGGGCAGGGCGCGCAGACCGCGCGCCTTCGCGCCCAACGACGAGATCTCCGCGATCTGTTGGTGGGATCTGAGCTCACCCCTGCCGGGACGGTCTCGGAGCTCGATGTACACCTCGCCCGACTCAGCGGGGAGTAGGTCGTCCGGCCGGGGCGGCACCCGCTAACGTGACCTCCACACCTGCCCGTTACCCAGGTACACACCCCCGGCGGTAAGGGCGGGCGGGGCGCGAAGAGCAGGGAGATCGGGGAGAGCGATCATGGGCGAGTCTCTGAAGACCTTCGTCGGCGGCACCGAGGTCGAGGTGCCCAACAGCATTCCGGCGATCCGTGCCGCTCTGCCCGAGGAGAGACGCGAGGAGTTCGACCACGCGATCAACGAGGCCGGGGTGCACGAGATCCAGGCCGTCATGCGGCACTGGATGCTGGAATCCGTACCCGACCCCGAGGCCGAACAGATCCTGGACCGGCTGGCGCAGGACGAGGCCGAGAGGCGGAACGTCGCTTGAGCTTCCGCATCTCCTACGCACCGCCCGCCGACGACACCCTGGCCAAGATGCGCGACGGCGACTCGTTCCGGGACGAGATGGCGCGCACTCTGGGACTGGATCCCTACGGACACGCCTCGACCGCCGTGAAGCGTGAACGCGACCGGCGTGAGGCGACGGTGTACGGGGCCATCGTCCTGTACTACGTCTCCGGGTCCGTGCTGACGGTCACGGTGGTCAGGCTCGTACCGCTGCCGTGAGGCGCCCCGCCCTCACCGTCGGGCTCGCCCGCTTGCCGTGAGACGGTCCGCCACCGTCGCCGGCCCATGCCCCGCTCCCGCCCCGAGACGGCCCGTCATCCGAGCCTGACCTGGCGGTCGCTGTCTCCGAGGGACTCCAGCAGGCCGCGCAGGTCGTCCGCGACCCGGTCGCGCTGCTCTTCGGTGAGGCCCGACAACAGGCGGTTCTGGTTGGCCACGTGGTCCACCAGCGCCCGGTCGATCAGCTCCCTGCCCGCTTGCGTGAGGGAGACGTGCACGCTGCGGCCGTCCTCCGGCCGGCGGGTGCGTACGACGAGTTCCCGCTCCTCCAGCCGGTCCAGCCGCTGGGTGATCGCACCGGACGTGACCATGGCGGACCGCATCAGCTCCGCGGGAGTCAGCCGATGGGGCGCCGGGCTGCGCCGCAGCGTGGCAAGGACGTCGAACGCCGCGGCGTCGAGGTCGTGCGCGCCGAAGACCACGCGCTGTTCCGCCTCGACGATCCGGGCGAGCCGTTTGATGCGGCCGATCACCCCCATCGACGAGGAGTCCAGTCCGGGGCACTGCTCCGCCCACTGCGCCAGTACGCGGTCCACATGGTCGCTCATGGGGCCAGCATATCTTTATCTTAGAGTTGAGATACCTACTTGCTTAGCGCTAAGCAAAAGCGTTACGGTCCGGCCATGACGCAGGACACAGACCCCATGACCGTGTCGCAGACGATCCGTACGCGCCGAAGCATCCGCCACCGCCTGCCCGACCCGGCCGCCGACCGGCAACTGTCCGAGCTGCCGGACCTGGCGCCGAAGGCCCCGTCCAGCTGGAACGGGCAGGCGCGCTCCGTCGTGGCCGCCGCGCGGTCCTGGCGCGACCTGCACCTCGCGACGCCGCTGCAGGTGGGCAGGCCGGCGGAGACTCGCGCTCGTCCTGGCCGCCCGACACGGTCCCGGCAGGTGTTCACCGGTCGCTACGGGCGCCTGGAAGGCGGTGCCCGGTGAAGGGCGACCGGATCGCGGCCGACTCCGCGCTCACCGCCCTCGCTCCCCTGGTCTGGGGCTCCACCTACCTGGTCACCACCGAAATGCTGCCTCCCGACAGACCCTTACTGGCCGCGACCGTCCGGGCGCTGCCCGCGGGTCTGATCCTGCTCGCCATCGGCCGGACCCTGCCGCGTGGCGACTGGTGGTGGCGCGCCGCCGTCCTCGGGACGCTGAACATCGGCGCCTTCCTCTATCTGCTCTTCGTCGCCGCCTACCACCTGCCCGGCGGAGCGGCCGCCCTGGTGATGGCCGTGCAGCCGACGGTCGTCCTCGTCCTGTCGGCGCTGCTGCTGAAGGAGCGGATCACGATGACGCACGCCACGGCCTGCGCCCTCGGGATCGCGGGTGTCGGCCTGCTGGCGCTGACCCCCCGTGCGGGTCTGGACGCGGTGGGCGTCGGCGCGGGGCTCCTGGGCGCGGTGAGCATGGCGACCGGCGTCGTGCTCACCAAGCGCTGGGGCCGTCCGCCCGGGGTGGGTCTTCTGACGTTCACGGGCTGGCAGTTGACCTCCGGAGGGATCCTGCTGCTGCCGGTCACGCTGATCGGCGAGGGGCTGCCCCAGTCGGTCGACGGACGGAATCTCGCCGGCTTCGCCTACCTCGGTCTCGTCGGAGCCCTGCTCGCCTACGCGGTGTGGTTCCGGGGAGTGGAGCGGCTGCCCGCGCTGACCGTGTCCGTACTCGGATTCGCGTCACCGCTCGCCGCGATGGCGCTCGGTTACGCCGTCCTGGACGAGACCCTGTCCCCGGTTCAGCTCGCCGGTGCGCTGACGGTCGTCGTCGCCGTGGTCCTCGCCCGCCCCCGGACGCGGAAGAGGCGGGAGCCGGCCTGCCCGCCCCCGCCCTCTCGCCGCCGGCCTGCCGGCCGGGCTTCTTGACCTGCGCGCCTCAGCCGAGCTTCTTGACCTGCGCGTCGATCAGCGCGGTCGGGAGCGCGAAGTCGGCGTCCGCGCCCGTCTTTCCGAGGTTGAAGGAGAAGAACGTGGCGACCGTGCCGCCCTGACGCAGGCTCACGAGCTTGAAGGGAGCCGCCTCGTCCCCCTCCCCCATCTGCACCCGCCAGGCGAGGGCCTCCTCGCCGCCCGTCGCCTTCTCCTCGGTCAGCTTGGTGACCTTCTGCTTCGAACCCTTCATGGACAGGGTGAACCCACCGGTCGCGCACTTGGCCGCGGACTCGCGGAGCTCGGCGAGGCTCTTCGCCGCACCGTCGTCGTCGTACGAGGCGAGTGTGACCAGCGACGACGTCACGTCGAGCATGCCCGCGAGCAGGTCCTCGGGGTCGGCGGACTCGTCCTTCTTGGGCTCCTGGACGACCTTGCGCCCGGCGTTCCCGACCGGGTCGCCGCGCTTCACCCCGTAGAAGGCGTAGCCGATGGGCTCGCACTCCTTCTTGTCCACGGTGACCTCGTCGGCCTGGGCGATGTCCTTCGGACCGGTCTTCGTGACCTTGTGGCCCGCGAGGTCACCCTGCTCCAGCGACACCTTCTCCAGCTCGGCCGACGTCAGCGCCTTGACCGCCGTGGGCTTGGTGGAGGCGTCGTCCTTGCCCCCCGATGCGCCGCCGTCACCCTTGGCGTCGGAGTCCGATCCGCTGCAGGCGGTGGCGAGCAGGGTCAGGGACGCCACGGCTGCGGCGAGGGCGGTACGGCGTACGGCGGTGGCGCGCATGGTTCGTTCAACTCTCCGTCCGAAGGAGCAACAGCTCTGTCCCGGCGCGGAATTCGGGGCTGCACGGGAGGGCTGTCGCAGTGCGACACACTTTACGATCGGACACCTGTCCGACGATCGCCCCGAGCGTCACGGGATGTGATCGTGACTCCGTCGTGATCACCCTGTGAAGCCGCTGTGGGGCGGTCGACCCCGCAGCTGAGCCCTGGAGGGCCCGTCCGTGTCCATCGACGCGACAACAGCCGTACTGGAAGCCGTAGGGGCCGGCGAGCCCGCGTCCCTCGAGTCGCTCACCGGGGGCACGTACAACACCGTCACCCGTGTGACCTTCGGGGACGGAAGCGACTGGGTGGTGAAGATCCCTCCGGCGCACACCCCCGGACTGAGCTACGAACACCGCCTGCTCGTCAACGAAATCACCTTCTACGGCGCCGCGGCCGCCGAGGGCGGTGCCACGATCCCGCAGGTGGTGCACAGCGAACTCGACCCCGGGGCGCCCGGCGGGGCGTACGTCGTCATGACCGCGCGCCCGGGGCGGCCCTGGAGCGCGGTCTCCGGTGCACTGACGGATGTGGAGACACGCGCGCTGCGGACCGAGTTCGGGAGCATCGTCGGCCGGCTGCACGGCGTCACCGGTCCCGGCGGGTTCGGGTACCCCGGTGAGCCGCTGGGCCCGCTCTCGCCCACCTGGCGCGAGGCGTTCACCGCGATGACCGACGCCGTGCTCGCGGACGCCGAGCGGTACGGGGCGAGGCTGCCGCGCCCGGTGGACCGGATACGTGAGGTGCTCGCCGGGGCATCGGACGTCCTGGACGAGGTGACCCGGCCCGCGCTGGTCCACTTCGATCTGTGGCAGGGGAATCTCCTGGTGACCGGGGAGCCCGGCGCCCGGCGCATCGGCGGGATCATCGACGGCGAGCGGATGTTCTGGGGGGACCCGGTCGCCGATCTCGTCTCCACGTCCCTCTTCGGCGACCCGGAGACGGATCTGGACTTCCTCGCCGGATACGCGGCCGCCACGGGCTCACCGGTCGTGTTCACCCCGTCCCTGCGGCGCCGGCTCAACCTGTGTCGCAGCTACCTCTACCTGATCATGCTCACCGAGACCGTGCCCCGGAACTCCGGGCCCGAGGTGCTTGCCGAGACATGGCAGGCCGTGGCGCCGCGGCTCGTCGCGGCGTTGGACGAGCTGTAGCCGGCCGCGGTCTCAGGACGGGCGCTCGGTCAGACGCGTGAAGGCGTCCAGGTTGCGGGTCGATTCGCCGCGCTCCACACGCCAGGCGTACTCCTTGCGGATCGCGCTCGCGAAGCCCAGTTCGAGCAGCGGGTTGAAGGCACCGTCCGCCGCCTCCAGAACCGCGCCCAGCAGCCGGTCGAGCTCGTCGGGAGTGACGACCGAGAGCGGGAGCCTGCCGACGAGATAGATGTCGCCGAGCTGGTCGATGGCGTAACTGACTCCGAAGAGACGGAGGTTGTGCTCCAGGAGCCAGCGGTGCACGGCCGCGTCGTTCTCGTCCGGGTGACGGATGACGAACGCGTTGAGGGAGAGGGAGTGCTGCCCCACGATCAGGGAGCAGGTCGTGGACAGCTTGCGCGTGCCGGGCAGCTTCACGACGTAGTTTCCGGGCTCGGGGCTCTCCCATTCGAGCTCCGCGCCGTTCAGCGTCGCCTCGATGACCTGCGCCGCTGCTGCCTCGTCGGATACGTCAGCCATGGTGCGAGCGTACGACAACGCGCCGGGGTGCTCAGCCGGAGCGCGGGCGCATGACAGCGCGCCGGGGTGTGGGTCCGGTCCCGATTCTCAGGCGTGGTACGAGCGGGAGCGGCGGCGGTGGTCGTGTATCGCCGCCGTGTACACATCGGCGGTGGCCGACGCCGCCGTGTCCCAGCCGAACGACTGGGCGTGGGCGGCCGCGGCCGCGCCCATCCGGCCCGCCAGCTCCGCGCTGTCCGCGAACCGGCCCAGCGCCTGTGCGTACGCCTCCGGGTCGTGGCCGGGGATCAGGAAGCCGCTGACGCCGTCCCGCACCGCGACGGGAAGACCGCCCACGGCCGCCGCGACCACCGGTGTGCCGGCCGCCTGGGCCTCTATGGCGACGAGCCCGAAGGACTCGCTGTACGAGGGCATGACCAGCACGGACGCCGCCCGGAACCAGTCCGCGAGCTGGTCCTGGCCGACCGGCGGGTGGAAGCGCACGACGTCGGCGATGCCCAGGCGCGCGGCCAGCTTCTGCAGGCCCTCCGGCTTGGCGAGCCCACTGCCGCTGGGTCCTCCGACGACGGGTACGACGATGCGTGAGCGCAGCGAGGGGTCGCGGTCCAGGAGCACGGCGACGGCGCGCAGCAGCACGTCCGGGGCCTTGAGCGGCTGGATACGGCCCGCGAACAGCGGGATCAGGGCGTCCTGCGGCAGGCCGAGGCGGGCGCGCGCGGCGGCGCGGCCGTCGCCGGGGCGGAACCGGTCCAGATTGACCCCGGGGTGCACGACGGCGACCGACGCCGGATCGGCGTCGTAGAAGCGGATGAGCTCGTCGGCCTCACCGGCGGTGTTCGCGATGAGCCGGTCGGAGGCGTGCACGATCTGTGTCTCGCCGATGACCCGCGCGGCGGGTTCGGGGGTGTCGCCCTCGGCGAGCGCGGCGTTCTTGACCTTGGCCATGGTGTGCATGGCGTGGACGAGGGGGACACCCCAGCGCTGGGCGGCGAGCCAGCCGACCTGGCCGGAGAGCCAGTAGTGGGAGTGGACCAGGTCGTAGTAGCCGGGGCGCTGACCTGCCCATGCCTGCATCACGCCGTGGGTGAAGGCACAGAGCTGGGCGGGCAGCTCCTCCTTGGCGAGACCCTCGTACGGCCCGGCGTCGACGTGACGGACGAGGACTCCGGGCGCCAGTTCGACCGTCGGGGGCAGCCCGCCGGTGGTGGCCCGGGTGAAGATCTCGACCTCGATGCCGATCGCGGCGAGGCGCCTGGCCAGCTCCACGATGTAGACGTTCATGCCACCCGCGTCGCCGGTGCCGGGCTGGTGCAGCGGAGAGGTGTGCACGGAGAGCATCGCGACACGGCGCGGCTTGCGGTGTGCGGCGAAACCGCCCGGGAAGCGGATACGGGGTGCCGCACGGCTGCTGCCGAGCCGGGAGACGTACTGGCTCACGGGTCCGCTCCTCCTCGCTCAGGGCATGACACGTACGGGGCACACGACCCCTTCGAAGGTCCAGAACAGCGGAACTCAGCCTTTCATTTCCACTTTGCCAAATCATTGCGATCCCTCCGGCGTGCCGGAACGCGCCTCGCAGCTCCCACATGTGCCCGCCGCCGCTTCGCATACGCTCCCTTCCATGCACCAGCGCCCCATCGGCACCGCGACCCGCGGGACGACCAACCCCAATCGGCTACGCCGCATGGACCGCTGGATCGCCGCCACCCACGGCCCCGCCCTGCGCCGCAGCGACTCGCCCGTCGCGGTCGACCTCGGCTACGGCGCCGCGCCCTGGACAGCCGTCGAACTGCTGGAACGGCTGCGCACCGCCGAGCCGCGCACGGCTGTCGTGGGGGTCGAGATCGACCCCGCGCGGGTCGCGGCGGCGCAGCCGTACGAGCGTGAGGGCCTCACCTTCGTGCACGGCGGCTTCGAGATCCCCACAGCCGGCCGGCCGGCCCTCATCCGGGCCGCGAACGTGCTGCGCCAGTACGACGAGGGCGAGGTCGCCGCGGTCTGGCAGCGGCTCTGCGCCCGGCTCGCCCCCGGAGGGCTGCTGGTCGAGGGCACCTGCGACGAGATCGGCCGCCGGCACGTGTGGGTCGCTCTCGGCCCGGAAGGTCCGCGCACGGTCACCTTCGCGACCCGGCTCGGCTCGCTGGAGCGCCCATCGGACCTCGCCGAGCGCCTCCCGAAGGCACTGATCCACCGCAATGTGCCGGGCGAGCCTGTGCACGCCTTCCTGCGTGACCTCGACCGGGCCTGGGCCACGGCCTCCCCGTACGCATCACTGGGAGCACGGCAGCGCTGGATCGCGACGGCTCGCTCGGTGTCCGCCGACTGGCCCCTGACGGACGGCGTGCGGCGGTGGCGGCAGGGCGAGATCACGGTGCGCTGGTCCGCGCTGCGCCCCGCCACGGGGTGAGTGGCGCCCCGCGGAAACGATCGAGGGACACGGCCGGATCCGGGAACACCGGCGGATCACCGTTCGTCCCCTTGTGTGACGGGGAGGGTGACGTGGACCTCTGTTGCTTTACGGGACAACATGGCACGATCGCGTCGTCACACAAATGTTACTGACGGTAAGTCACATGTCCGCGATATGGCCTTCGTTGCCTTTCGCCCGGAGGGGGAGCTTGTGAACCGACGCCACTGTGCCACTGCCGCGATCACCTTGGTCTGCGCTCTGGCCCTGCTGACCGCGCCGGTCCAGGCCATGGCCGCTCCGATACCCGAGCCCGGCCCGACAGCCACCGCGCCCACCGCCGCGAAGAAGAGCCTCGAGGAAGTGCGCGACGAGATCGACACCCTCTACCGCAAGGCCGGGGCTGCCACGGACGCATACAACCTCGCCGAGGAGCAGGCGAAGAAGCAGTCCAGCGAGATCGTCCGGCTGACCAAGGCGATCGCCGACGGCCAGGCGGAGATCGCCGAACTGAAGGACAGGGCGGGCGCCCAGGCCCGCGAGCAGTACCGCAACGGCGGACTCCCCCCGGGCGCGCAGCTGGTGCTGAGCGGCGATCCGGACCTCTTCATGGACGGCGTCAACCAGGCCAGGCAGGGCCAGCAGGCCACCAAGGGCATGCTGACCGAACTGGAGCAGGCGCAGGAGGACTTGGAGACGTACACGAAGGACGCGAGCCTCAACTGGGAGAAGATCGAGGCCAATCGCGTCAAGCAGGCCAAGGCCAAGAAGAGCATCGACGCGCAGATCGCGACGGCGGAGAAGCTCGAATCGCAGCTGGCCGAGGAGGAGCGGGCCAGGCTCCTCCAGCTGGAACAGGACGCCGCGTCCACGGCGCAGGCCGCCTGGCTCTCCTCCGGCGCGCTCAAGGACATCAACCGCGACGCGAGCGCCGCCGGCAAGCAGGCGGTGGCCTTCGCGACCGGCCAGATAGGCAAGCCGTACGTATGGGGAGCCGAAGGCCCCGGTTCGTACGACTGCTCGGGGCTGACCTCACAGGCCTGGGCGGCGGCGAAGCAGCCGATCCCCCGGACCTCCCAGGAGCAGTGGCGTCAGCTGCCCCGCATCCCCATCCAGGACATGCGCCCCGGCGACCTGATCATCTACCACAGCGACGCCAGTCATGTCGGGATGTACGTCGGCGACGGCTCGATCGTGCACGCGCCCCGGCCCGGTCGGCACGTCACGCTGACAGGCGCGGGCTCGATGCAGATCCTGGGCGTGGTCCGGCCGGACAAGTAGGAGCCCCGAGCGGGGCGGTAGGCGCGTGACGGGCAGCACATGACGGCCCGTGACGGGCGCCACGTGATCCGCACCGCACCCAGTGCCGGAGACCGGTTCGGTGAATGTGCGCAACGCGTGTCGGGCGCGTGATGTTTGTCATGACCTCATGTCCGATTCGCGCGCACCCATCACGCCGGATCCGTGGTGGGACGCGGCTTATGGCCGCGCATATGACAGAGGATGATCGCCGGGCACCATTCCGTTCCCCTGCCGCGGACCGCTATCGTCCCCGTCGGCGGTTCGTCGTTCGTCGATCCGCCGCGCCCTCGGGGGGAGGGAAGGAAACCCGAACCGATGCCCGTACCCGTACCGCAGCAACGTGCCGTTCCCGCTGCGGAGACCACTCATGGCGCCGACCTCACACTCCTGGTGATCGAGGACGACCCTGCGGGCACCTTCGCCGTCCCCGAGCTGTCGTCCACCACCGGGGCGCGGGTCCGCGTCCGCACCGCCCGCAACCTCACCGAGGCCGGCCGGCTGCTCACCGACGACGTCGACTGCATCCTGCTCGACCTCGACCTGGAGGCGGCAGCCCTGCCCACCGGGGCACGCGCCGACGGCCGTGACGACGGGACCGGCCGCCCGGACGAGCTCGCCGCCCTCAAGCACATCCTGCGCATCGCACCACGCCACGCCGTCCTCGCCCTCACGGCTGAGGACGACGCCGAGCGGGCCGCCGAGGCCGTACGCGTCGGGGCACAGGACTACCTCTTCCGCGACGAGCTCGACGGGCGCCTCCTCAGCCGCGCCATCCGGTACGCCGTGGAGCGCAAACGCGCGGACATCGCCCAGCACCAGCTGACCGAGTCCCGGATGCGCGCCCAGGAGAACGCCCGTCTGGAACGCGGGCTGCTGCCCACCCCGCTCCTCGACGGCTCCGACCTCGCCTTCGCCGCCCACTACCGGCCGGGCCGCAGCCGTGCCCTGCTCGGCGGGGACTTCTACGACACGGTCCGCACACCCGACGGCACGGTCCACGCGATGATCGGTGACGTCTGCGGGCACGGCCCCGACGAGGCGGCGCTCGGCGTCGAACTGCGTATCGCCTGGCGGGCACTCACGCTGGCCGGACTCTGCGGCGACGCCCTGCTCTCCACGCTGCAGCAGGTCCTGGAGCACGAGCGGCAGAGCGAGGAGATCTTCGCGACGCTCTGCACCGTCGACATCGCCCCCGACGGCCGCCGCGCGGGCCTGTGCATCGCGGGTCACCCCGCGCCGCTGATCGCCCGCCAGGGCAGGGCGGCGCACCTGCTCCCGTACGAGGACGGCGGCCCGGCCCTCGGCCTGCTGCCGCACGCCCGGTGGCCGCGCCGCCAGGTCGAGCTGGGCGGCTCCTGGAGCCTGATGATGTACACCGACGGGCTGATCGAAGGGCGTGTCGGGCAGGAAGGGACCCAGCGGCTGGGCCAGGACGGCATGGTCGCGATGGTCAACGGCAGGCTGGACCAGGGACTCGGCGGCGAGGCCCTGCTGGAGGCCGCGGTCACGCAGGTGCAGGAGCTGAACGGCGGCGAACTGACCGACGACGTGGCGGTCCTGCTGCTGGAGCGCGACGAGGCCCGGATA
>NZ_JBHWZS010000094.1:17044-27699 GCF_042728155.1 Streptomyces sp. NPDC060209 | reverse complement strand
GGCCGAGGACCTCTGGTCCCGGCCGGGGACACATGTGTGTGCGGATCCGTACGCATTGATGTGTGCATTCAGCACGCACCGTCGGCGGGCGCCCACGAAATCGAGCCGAAAATTTCCTTTCCGTGGCCGAATGGCAGGTGCGATACGGTCCGGACCGTCGTTTTTTGTACCGGGCCGATACATATCTGCACACGTGACCGGAGCGGGAGTGACGGTTGTGCGAGTGATCGTGTTCCCCGCAATATCGGGACACTCCGGGCCCTTTTCTTTTGCGGTGGGGGCGGCTGTGCCGAATTGGGAAACCGGTAAGGTGCGTGCATGACGGAGCGGATACCCGGTGAGGCGAGTGCGGAGCCGAAGGATTGCAGAAGTGACAGTCTCATTCGCCTGAGCGAATTTCGTACCCTGTGGGCTGCTTATGCTCAGTCGGTGCTGGGCGACCAGTTGGCGCGGGTGGCGCTTTCCCTGCTGGTGTTCGAGCGCACCGAGTCGGCCGGCTGGACCGCGGCGACCTACGCCCTGACGAGTCTGCCCGCCCTGCTGTCCGGGGTGCTGCTCTCCGGCCTCGCCGACCGTTTCCCCAGGCGCACGGTCATGATCGGGTGCGACCTCGTACGCGCCGTCCTCGTCGGACTGATGGCCCTGCCCGGTACGCCCTTGCCGCTGCTGGCCGGGCTGCTGGTGCTGGCACAGCTCGCCGAGGCTCCGTTCGGGGCGTCGCAGGGCTCCCTGATGCCGGCCGTCCTGGGAGAGCGCCTGTACGAGCAGGGGCAGCGGGTCATGATGATCACCCACCAGGCCGGACAGCTGGTCGGCTTCGCCGCCGGCGGGGTGCTCGTCGTGTGGCTGGGCAGCCACGTCTCCCTGGGGCTGAACGCGCTGACGTTCCTGATCTCCGCGGCCCTGATCAGGCTGGGTGTGAAGGCGCGGCCGGTGGACAGGGACGCCGAATCGGCGCCGAAGCGGATGCACACCCAGGTGGGGAAGGCCGCCGCGCTGATCTGGTCGGACCCCAGGCTGCGGTCGCTGGTGGCGCTCGGCTGGCTGGCCGGGTTCATCGTGCTGCCGGAGGGGCTGGCCGCTCCCTTCGCGGAGGAGGCCGGCGGGAGCGCCGCGTCGGTGGGGCTCCTGCTCGCAGCGCATCCCGCCGGAATGGTGCTGGGAGCGGCGCTCCTGGGGCGGCCGGGCTTCGACGTGGAACGGCGCCGCAGGCTGCTCGGGCCGCTGGCGGTGGGCGCGAACCTTCCGCTGGTCGTCTACTGGGCCGGCCCCGGCGTAGGGGTGGCCCTGCTGGTGCTGCTGGTGTCGGGCATCTGCTCCGCCTACCAGATCACCGCGGGGGCGACCTTCGTCCTGCTCACCCCGGCCGACCAACGCGGCCAGGCACTGGGACTGGCCAGGTCGGGGCTGACCGCCATGCAGGGCATCGGTGTCGCCGCGGGCGGCCTGGCGGCGGAGCTGTCCGGGTCCTCGTCCCAGACGATCGGAGGGGCCGGACTCGTAGGCACGCTCTGCGCGGTCCTGGTCGCGGTTTCCTGGTCGCGGGCCAGGGGAACGAGCGCGGGGACGATTCCCCTGAGCGCGTAGGACTACCGGCCGCGATCGCGGCTAGGGTCGAAGCCAGGAAACCACGTGCGATCCACAGGAGTACCCAGCGATGTCTATCGACCCGTCCTCGATCCCCAACTTCGGGGGCCAGCCCGAACCGCAGGCGTCGGGACCCGAGGGTCCCGTAGTCCCCGACCAGGACCTCGTCAAGCAGCTTCTCGAGCAGATGGAGCTGAAGTTCGTCGTCGACGACGAGGGCGACCTCGCCGCGCCGTGGGAAGACTTCCGGACGTACTTCATGTTCCGCGGCGAGGAGGAGCAGCAGGTCTTCTCGGTCCGGACCTTCTACGACCGCCCCCACGCCCTGGACCAGCGCCCCGTTCTGCTCGACGCGATCGACGACTGGAACCGCCGCACCCTGTGGCCCAAGGTCTACACGCACGCCCATGAGGGCGAGGAGGGCGCCGCGTCCTCCGTACGGCTGGTCGGTGAGGCGCAGATGCTCATCGGTACCGGTGTCAGCCTGGAGCACTTCGTCTCCTCGACGGTCAGCTGGGTGCGGGCCTCGATCGAGTTCGACAAGTGGCTCGTGGAGCGCCTGGGCCTGCAGCCCGCCGAGAAGAAGGACGAGGCCGAGGGCGGAGAGCCCACGGAGGCCTGATCCGGCGCCGACGCGGCAGCCCGGCCGGGGGCGGCGGTCATCATGACCGCAGCCACCGCGCTGGGCTTCTTCCTGTCCGGGCGGCGCCGGCCCGGACAGGAGGGGGTGCCCCGGCCGGAGAGGCGGTCGATCTCCGGGTGCAGCGCGTCCGGGCGTATTACGTGAATGGCACATGGTGAACAGCCCCGAATGGTCACTTCCGGGCGAAGCGTCATCCGTCCCGGCATCAAAGTCGGCGCGGCGCCGGAAGGTCCGGTGCGGGGACGGCGGTCCGCGATATGGATGCCGAAGCCGGACGGGAGAGCGGGAACCGCCGAATGGCTTCACATGTGCAGGACTGTTCTTCCGGAACGGAATTCAGGGATATCCCGGGACCAGTCGAAGCGAATGTGCCATCGCTGCCGATGGCGAGATCGAGAAATGCGACGCGGCGTTCCGACTTCGACGTGTACGGGCTGGAGACCTTGTGTGCGCGGGCGGGAAGGGGCGTCCACGGCGCACGGGACCCACGGACGGGGCCCGGCCCGGGACGGCGGCGGCTCAGCCCTTGACGGCCACGTGGTAGGCGGACGCCCACAGCGCCACAGCGGAACCCAGGCCCACCACGGCCCGCACGCTCTCGGCCGACAGGCCGGCTGCGATGAGGCCGAACCCGACGACCGCGACCACGCTCAGCAGTACGGCCGTGCCCTTGTACTGCCACTGGTCGTAGTAACGCGCGAGCGGAAAGAAGTGCAGGCCCACCACCAGCGCGATGGCGGCCGGGATGAACTCGGTGTGGCCCGAGGCGTTGGACGCCGCGATCACCGCGAAGACGGCGGCCACCTCGACGACGTTCACGATGCCGACCGCGCGCGCCCAGTTGGCCGGCAGATCCACCATGCGGGGCGATGGCGCCGAGCCCTTGCGGTAGGCGAGCACGATCGCGACCGCGGTGAGCAGCAGGGCGATGATCTCGATGGCCAGGGCCGCACCCGAGGACGCCAGTCCGGACGCGCCGGCGAAGGCCCAGATCACGGCGAACACCGACAGGACCAGAGTGCCCCGGCGGCGCAGGTTCCGGGTGAGCGCGACGCACTCGGAATCCGTGGCCGAAGGTGTGGAGGGCGTCGATGGCGTAGTGGGGATCATTGGCGGAGAATACAACGATCACCCCATCGCTTTGGCTGTTTTCGGTCAGGCCGTCCAGTTCGGGCCGCTGCTATCGCGAATCGATGGCATCCGCCACGTCGGAGTGAAGTGGAATTTCCCATTCCGTGATTTTTGGAGTGGTATCACGGCAGCGGTGACGTATGTAAGCTCCGGGCCTTCCGCTCTTCCCCGGAGATTTCGTTCGGGCAATAGTTGATTCACGCCTTCGATTTCACCTCGGAAGGCGCGAAAGGCGTGGGGTTCGACGCCCGGGAGCGCACCGCCGTGAGGCCGGACTCCGCCGGCCGCACCGCCGTGAGGCCGGACTCCGCCGGCCGCACCGCCGTGAGGCCGGACTCCGCCGGTCCGACGGGGTGCGCCTCCGCACCGCGGATGCCGGTGACACCGGCCTGGACCGCCCGGCACGTCGTGCCGGCCGCCCGCGCCCCCGAGGAACAGGGCGCCCGTGGCTCCAGTTGAGACGCGCGACGGAGTCACGCGCGTCGGGGCGCTGCCAAGTGGCGCGCGGCAGCCGGGCGGCGGGCCCGGTGGTGGGGGGAGGGTGCTGGTCATCGACGGCCCCGTCCGGATGCTGCCCGGGGCGCCGCGCACCCCATGCTCCCGTTCACGGCCCAGGGCGCGAATCAGGCGATCCAGGACGCGATGGACCTGGGCGTCCCGCCTCACGGAGCGGTGTTCACCTGGCTTCCCGCAGTCGGGACAGCCTTTCGATGGCTTCGCGCAACACGTCGGTGCGCTTGCAGAACGCGAAGCGCACGAAGGGCGCGCCCTGCTCGCGGTGGTCGTAGAAGACCGCGTTCGGGACGGCGACGACCCCGCAGCGGGCGGGGAGCGCCCGGCAGAAGGCGAAGCCGTCGCTCTCTTCGCCGAGCGGACGGATGTCGGTGGTGACGAAGTACGTCCCGGCGGGCTTGTACACCTCGAAGCCGGCCTCGGCGAGGCCCGCGCTCAGCAGGTCGCGCTTGGCACGCAGGTCCGCGCGCAGCCCGTCGAAATAGCTGTCGGGCAGCCGCAGGGCCTCGGCCACGGCGTACTGGAAGGGGCCGCCGGAGACGTACGTCAGGAACTGCTTGGCCGAGCGGACCGCGGTGACCAGTTCCGGGCTCGCGGTGATCCAGCCGATCTTCCAGCCCGTCAGCGAGAACGTCTTGCCGGCACTGCTGATGGTGACCGTGCGCTCCCGCATGCCGGGGAAGGACGCGACGGGGATGTGCTCGCCCTCGAAGACGAGGTGCTCGTAGACCTCGTCGGTGACGACGAGGAGGTCCCGTTCGCACGCGAGTGCGGCGACGGCCGCCAGCTCGTCCCGGGTCAGGACGGTGCCGGTCGGGTTGTGCGGCGTGTTGAGCAGGATCAGCCGGGTGCGGGGCGTGACGGCGGCGCGCAGCTCGTCGAGGTCGAGCCGGTAGGCGCCCTCGTGGGGCCGGAGCGTGACGGGGACACGGGTACCGCCGGCCATGGCGATGCAGGCGGCGTACGAGTCGTAGTACGGCTCCAGGGCGATGACCTCGTCGCCGGGCTCCAGGAGGGCCAGCAGGGAGGCGGCGACCGCTTCCGTGGCGCCCGTGGTGACCAGGACCTCGGAGTCGGGGTCGTACTCCAGTCCGTAGTGCCGCTGCTGGTGCTCCACGATCGCGGAGCGGAGCTCGGGGATGCCGGGGCCCGGTGGGTACTGGTTGCCGTGGCCGGCGCGCAGGGCGCGGACCGCGGCCTCGCGGATCTCCTCGGGGCCGTCGGTGTCGGGGAACCCCTGGCCGAGATTGATCGATCCGGTCTGCACGGCCAGCGCCGACATCTCCGCGAAGATCGTCGTGCCGAACTCGGTGAGGCGGCGGTTGAGAAGCGGTCGTCCCTGTGTCATGGGCGCCATCCTGTGCCGAAGCTCTGGAGTTGCTCAAGTCTGCTTTGGCTCCGGCGGGGCGCGGGAATCCAACGGTCAGTCGAGAAGCGGACCTCGCTTCGGGGGACAGAAGGATGTGAGGTCGATGGAGTTGTTCGTATTCATCGTGTTCCTGGTGCTCGTGGTGGTGGGGATCGCGGCCCTCGCCTCGGGATCGGGTGGCCGGAAGAAGCCGATGGCGGGGCGCGCGGGGCGCTCGGGACGCCGTAGCTCGGACAGCGGAGGGGGAAGCGGCTCCGGCGGGGGCAGCTGGTGGGCCGGCGACAGCGGTGGTGACTCCGGCGGGCACTCCGGCGGGCACTCCTGCGGGGGCGGCAGCAGCTGTGGCGGTGGTGGCGGCGGCGGAGGCTGCGGTGGCGGCGGCGGTAACTGAGACGGGCCCGCCCGTCGTGTGCGGGGGGCGGCACGGAAACGCCTGAGGTGTCCGGCGGGGGCGAACTCCCGCCGGACACCTTTTGGTTGGGCGTGCGGGGAACAGGTGAACCGTCCTGCCCCCTGAGGGATGGAAACCACGGCAAGTTGGGTAAAAACGCTGTGAGCGCGACGTACTTCGTGATTGCATCGATGTAGAGAACATTCAGCCCCCGGGCCCCAGTTGGGCCGGATCGGGCTCCCCCTCCCCCGTGTGTGCCGCTCGGGGGTGCCTCCTGTCCGTGTGTCCCTGTGCGTTTTGCGGAGCCGATCCATGCTCACGACCCTCCAGACCGCCTATTCCGATACCCGAGCTGCCGATCTGGCATGGACGCTCGGGCGGGAGCCGTTGCCCGCCCTCGCTGTTCTCGACCTCGAACTAGCTGGCGCAAAAGTGCAGTTGCGGCTGCTCGGCGCCTCTCACCAGGTGCTGCTGGAGGAGGACCGCCGTACGTGCTCCGAGACTGTCGCCTGTCTTCCGGGCAGCAGTACACCGCTGCCGCTGGGCGTCGCCGAGAGCCTGGGCGACTGGGACTACGAATTCGCCGCACGCGTCGAGACGCTCTCGGAGGGATCGTTCGCGGGCCGGGCGCAGGAGCTGCTCGCGCTCGTGGCCGATCATCCGCACGGACTGGCCGGGACTTTTCCCGGCAGCCCGTACGCCTTCACCGCGATGCTCGCGCAGCGGACGGAGGGCCAGGTGCGCTGGCGCACCTGGCACGCGTATCCGCAGGAGGGGCAGCTGGTGGTGACCCGGACGCGGGTGGGGGCGCGAGTTCCCGCAGCGATGTCGTGAGGGGAGTGCGCGGGCCCGTGCGGAGCGGTGTGCGGCAGGCCGGGCGCGCGTCCGGCGCGCGTCACTTACACCCGTGTGGGTGACAAGCGGCGACCTTTTCGTCACGTAGCGTTCGTTTCATGATCGACCAGCAGATGCCGCTGCGAGGGGGCGCGCCACCGCTTCCCGTGCGGCCGAGGACCGGCCGGTTCCTCGTGCTGGCCGTGGTCTTCATCTGTGCCGCGTGCGGCCTGGTGTACGAGCTGGAACTGGTCGCGCTGGCCTCGTACCTGATCGGTGATTCGGTCACGCAGGCCTCGGTCGTGCTCTCCGTGATGGTGTTCGCGATGGGCATCGGGTCGCTGCTCGCGAAACGTTTACGCACCCGCGCCGCCGTCGGGTTCGGGCTGCTCGAAGCCGCGCTCGCGCTCGTCGGCGGCTCTTCGGCGCTCGTCCTGTACGCGTCCTTCGCCTGGCTCGGGGAGTCGCGCTACGCGCTGGTCGGCTTCTCGCTCGCGATCGGGGTCCTGATCGGCGCGGAGATCCCGCTGCTGATGACGCTCATCCAGCGGTTCGACCGGCAGGACGCGGGTGGGGCGGTCGCTGACCTGTTCGCCGCCGACTACGTGGGCGCGCTGGTGGGCGGGCTCGCGTTCCCATTCCTGTTGCTGCCGATGACGGGTCAGCTGACCGGGACGCTGGTCACCGGCGCGGTCAACGCGGCGGCGGGCCTGGCGCTGGTGCTGTGGGTGTTCCGGCGCGACCTGAACCCGCGCACGCGCTGGCTGCTCGTCGTCGTCAACGGGGCGGTGATCGCCCTGCTGGCCACGGCATCCGTCCTGGTCGACGACTTCGAGCGGGCGGCGCGGCGTGCGGTGTACGGGGACGAGGTGCGGGTCGCCGTGCAGACGGATGTGCAGGAGATCGTCCTCACCGGTCCGGGACGCGGCTCGCTCGACCTCTATCTGGACGGCCGTCTCCGGGTCAGCTCCCGGGACGAGCACCGCTTCCACGAGGCGCTCGTCCACCCGGCGATGAAGGGGGCCCACCGGCGCGTGCTGATCCTGGGCGGGGGCGACGGACTGGCCGCCCGGGAGGTGCTGCGCTATCCGGATGTCACATCGGTCGTGGTGGTCGAGCTCGATCCGGCGGTCACCCGGTTGGCCCGCACGGACCCGGCGCTCTCCGGGCTCAACGGGCACGCGTACGAGGATCCCCGGCTGACGACGGTCGCCGGGGACGCGTTCACCTGGCTGCGGGCGGCCCACGACCGCTACGACGTGGTGATCTCGGACCTCCCCGACCCGGGGATCACGGCGAGCACGAAGCTCTACGCGGCCGAGTTCTACGGGCTGGTCGCCGGGGTGCTGGAGCCGGACGGCCGGCTGGTGGTGCACGCGGGGCCCCCGAGCAGCAGACCGACGACGTTCTGGACGGTGGAGGCGTCGGTGCGGGCGGGCGGCCTGGCGACCCGGCCGTACCGTGTCGACGGGCGCCTCACCGGGTTCGCGGCCGGACCGGACCGGGCCACGGACGGGGGGGATGCACCGCGGGACTGGGGATTCGTCCTGGGCGCCCGAAAGGCGGTGGGCCGGCTCGGCATGGACCCGGGGGCACCCGCCCTGCGGACGCTGGGGGAGCGGGAGCTTCTGGCCGGCTGGCGCGCCGTGGAGCGGGTTCGGCAGCCCGGGGCGCTGCCGTCGACTCTGGTCCACCCGCGGTACTGGGAGGAACCGTGAGCGCGGTGGGGCGGTGCGGTCCTCACGATGTGCGGGGTGCGGAAGCGCTGACGGGACGGCCGGGGCTGAGTAGGCTCGGGCGGTATGGAGCATGAGGTGTTCGTTCCGGTTCCGGTCTCGTCCCTGCGGCGGACGCTGGGTGATCCCGCCCGCGTCGCGCGCTGTGTGCCGGGACTCCAGCAGGATGCCGACGCGTCGGCGGCCCCGCTGGCGGGCCGGCTGAAATTCCGGGCCGACGGTCACACGATCACGTACCGCGGGGCGCTGACGCTGCGGCCCTCCGGTAATGGTGACTCCTTCTCCGTGACCGGGGAGGGAGTGGAAGCCCGGGGTGCGGGCTCGGCGAAGCTGGCGCTGACCGTCGGCCTCACGGAGACGGACGGCGGAACGACGATCCGGTTCACCGGTACGGCGAGTGGTGACGGCCGCATCGTGGACCTGGACGCGGACGCGGCGCTCGCTGCGGCGCAGCGGCTGCTGGACCGCTTCACGCAGCAGCTGGTGACGGAGTCCCTGGCGGCACGGGAAGGCGCTCCGGAGCCCGGGGCGCCGGAGTCCGATGCCGCGGAGCCGGCGGCGTCCGAGGCTGCGGCGGGGTCGGACGAGGCGCCGTCCCCCGATGCGTCTGCCGAGCCGCCGTCTGCCGAGCCGCCGTCTGCCGAGCCGCCGTCCGAGGACAAGGAGTCCGTGTTCGACGCGCCCGTGCCGCCGCCGTCGCTCGACCCGTCCGCGGAGCTGGAGTTCACCGTGCCGGACGAGCCGCCCGCCGAGGCCGCGCATGCCCGCCGCACCATGATCGGCCGCAGCACGGAGGAGGTCGATCACGCCCCGCCGCGCGGCCGGTACGCCCCCGTGCCGTCGCCGGAGGCGGGTGCCGCGGGCATCACGCTGCGCTGGGCCGCCCCGGCAGCCGCCCTGGCCATCGCCTCGGCCGTGGTGGTGGGCAGGGCCCTGCGGCGCAGGAGGCCGTAGGGAGCAGCCCCGCGCCAGTAGTGTCGGGGGGTGAGCAGAGTTGTGAAGAACGCCCGGCTGACCGCCGGCGACGTCGAATTGACCGTTGACCCCGTTCATGGCTGCCGGATCAGCAGCCTGCGGATCGGGGGAACCGAGCTGCTGCGCCAGGGCGAGCGGTACGGCTGCTTCCCCATGGTGCCGTGGTGCGGCCGCACCGAGAACGGCCTGTTCCGCAATGGCGGTGAGCAGCATCAGATGCCGCTGAACTCCCCGCCGCACGCCATCCACGGCACCGGCCGCGACACCTCCTGGAAGCAGGCCCGGCAGGGCGATTCGGAAGCGGCCTTCTTCTACGACCTGGCCGACCCGTGGCCGTACGAGGGCCGGGTGACGCAGTCCTTCGAGCTGACCGAGGAGTCGCTGACGCTGAGTCTCGGTATCGAGACGTACGGCGACTCCTTCCCGGCGCAGGCCGGGTGGCACCCCTGGTTCCTCCGGAACCTCGGCGGCCAGGACGTGCGGATCGCCTTCGACGCGCAGTGGCAGGAGGAGCGGGGCGACAACCACCTGCCGACCGGCCGCCGGATCGACCCCCTGCCCGGCCCCTGGGACGACTGCTTCGGGATGCCCGCGGGTGTCGACGTGAAGCTCACCTGGCCCGAACAGCTGGAGCTGACCGTCAAGAGCCGGGACGAGTGGGTGGTGATCTACGACGAGCAGGCGGAGGCGGTCTGTGTGGAGCCGCAGTCCGGGCCGCCGAACGGGCTGAACACCGCCCCCCGGCTCGTCACCCCGATCGAGCCCCTGGAGATCACGACGACCTGGAGCTGGGCACGGCTCTGACCCTCCGTGGCAGCCCTTACCCTCGTTGACATGACTGACGTACGCGCTGAGCTGCTCCAGCAGATCAAGGACAAGGCCGTGGTGCACGGCAAAGTGACCCTCTCCTCGGGTCTGGAAGCCGACTGGTACATCGACCTGCGCCGGATCACGCTGGACGGCAAGGCCGCGCCGCTGGTCGGCCAGGCGATGCTCGATGCCACCGCCGAGCTGGACTACGACTGTGTCGGCGGCCTGACGCTGGGCGCCGACCCGGTGGCCACCTCGATGCTGCACGCCTCGGCGGCGCGCGGCACGAGCCTGGACGCCTTCGTCGTCCGCAAGGCGCAGAAGGCCCACGGGATGCAGCGCCGCATCGAGGGCACGGACGTCAAGGGACGTCGCTGCCTCGTCGTCGAAGACACCTCGACGACCGGCGGCTCCCCGCTGACCGCGGTCGAAGCGGTGCGCGAGGCCGGCGGTGAGGTCGTGGCCGTCGCCGTGATCGTGGAGCGTGGCGCCGCCCCGGCGATCGCCGAGGCCGGTCTCCCGTATGTCCAGGTCTACTCCGCGGCTGACCTCGACCTGGCCTGACCTGGGGCTTCCTCGGAGTGCTCCCCCGTTGACGGGTAACGGGGTGCACAACTCCACGGGCCGCGTGGACCCCGCGCGAGAGTGTGGGGAGATAAGGGCGAC
>NZ_JBHWZS010000094.1:0-17034 GCF_042728155.1 Streptomyces sp. NPDC060209 | reverse complement strand
GTTCGACGACGCCCGCGATGTGCAGCAGGGAGTCGAGTCGTGGGGGGGGACGCGGGGGCCCCCAACCCCCCCCAAGCCCGGCCGGATTGGCCAGGTGGCCCCCCGGCCGGGGGGCCCCCGGGGGGGGCCCCCCTTTCCCGGTGACGGGGGCCCCACTACTCGACGGGCAGCGTGGACCCGGAGCGAGAGTCTGGGAAGATAAGGGCGACGATGACGTCGCCCCCAGGTCAGGGACCAAGCACTGCACACCCGCACATCCCAAGGAGCGGACAGATGCCCATCGCAACCCCCGAGGTCTACGCCGAGATGCTCGACCGGGCGAAGGCAGGCAAGTTCGCCTACCCGGCCATCAATGTGACGTCGACCCAGACCCTGCACGCTGCACTGCGCGGCTTCGCGGAGGCGGAGAGCGACGGCATCGTCCAGATCTCCACCGGTGGTGCCGAATTCCTGGGCGGCCAGTACAACAAGGACATGGTGACGGGCGCCGTAGCCCTCGCCGAGTTCGCGCACATCGTCGCCGCCAAGTACGACATCACGGTCGCGCTGCACACCGACCACTGCCCCAAGGACAAGCTGGACGGTTACGTACGTCCGCTGCTCGACGTCTCCGCCGAGCGCGTCGCCAAGGGTCTGAACCCGCTGTTCCAGTCGCACATGTGGGACGGCTCGGCCGAGACCCTCGCCGACAACCTGGCCATCGGCCAGGAGCTGCTGGCCAAGGCCGCCGCCGCCAAGATCATCCTTGAGGTCGAGATCACCCCGACCGGTGGCGAGGAGGACGGCGTCACCCACGAGATCAACGACGAGCTGTACACGACCGTCGACGACGCGCTGCGTACGGCCGAGGCGCTGGGCCTGGGCGAGAAGGGCCGCTACCTGCTGGCAGCCTCCTTCGGCAACGTCCACGGCGTCTACAAGCCGGGCAACGTCGTCCTGCGTCCCGAGCTCCTCAAGGACCTCCAGCAGGGCGTCGCCGCCAAGTACGGCAAGCCGGCCGGCAGCCAGCCGTTCGACTTCGTCTTCCACGGCGGTTCGGGCTCCACGGCCGAGGAGATCGCCACCGCGCTGGAGAACGGCGTCGTGAAGATGAACCTCGACACCGACACCCAGTACGCCTTCACCCGCCCGATCGTGGACCACGTGTTCCGCAACTACGACGGCGTGCTGAAGGTCGACGGCGAGGTCGGCAACAAGAAGGTCTACGACCCGCGCAGCTGGGGCAAGTCCGCCGAGGGCGGCATGGCCAAGCGCGTCACGGAGGCCTGCGCCAACCTGCGTTCGTCGGGCACCAAGCTGAAGTAAGTACGTCGCGGACGTAAGAGCGGGCCCGGTCTCCCCTCGGGGGGCCGGGCCCGCTCCATGTCCGAGGGAGTGAGGGATCCGCAGTGGGTACGCCTACGCGCTACGACTTCGACACCGTCATCGACCGCCGGGGCACCTGGTGCGTCCAGTGGGACGGTGTCGCCGACCGCTTCGGGGTGGACGGGCTGCTGCCCTTCACCATCTCCGACATGGACTTCGAGACCGCGCCCGAGGTCCTGTCCGCGCTGCGGGCCCGTCTGGACCACGGGGTGCTCGGCTACACCACCTGGCAGCAGGACGACTTCCTGTCGGCCGTCGCGCACTGGTACGAGACCCGGTACGGCACCGGTATCGACACCGGCCGGCTGGTCTACGGCCCGTCCGTGCTCAGCCAGCTCTCGCAGTTGCTGCAGATGTGGACGGCCGAGGGTGAGGGCGTGGTCGTCCACACCCCGACGTACGACGGCTTCCGCAAGGCGATCCTCGGGCTCGGGCGGGACCTGCGGGGCGTACCGGTGGGGGACGCGGGAGCCCTGGAACGGGAGCTGGCGCGGGCCGACGCGAAGGTTCTGGTGCTGTGCTCGCCGCACAACCCGACAGGGCGGGTGTGGACGGAGGCCGAGCTTCGGGAGATGGCGGCGCTGGCCCGGCGGTACGGGGTGGCCGTGATCAGCGACGAGATCCACGCGGACTTCGTCCATGACGGGTACGTGCACGTCCCGTACGCCCGGGTCGCCGATGACGGGAACGGCGACGGCGGCGGTGCCCGTGACGGGCGCTGGGCGGTCATCACGTCCGCGTCGAAGTCCTTCAACTTTCCGGCGCTGACCGGTTCGTACGGGATCGTCGGACACCCCGCGGACCGTGTGGAGTATCTGCGCCGCATGGAGACCGCTGAAGGGCTCGCCTCGCCGGCGGTGCTGTCGCTGACCGCGCACATCGCGGCGTACCGGGAGGGCGCGGGATGGCTGGACGCGGTCCGCGCCTATGTCACGGGGAATCTGGCGATGGTCGGGGAGCGGCTGAACGCGGCGTTTCCCGAGCTGGCGTGGGAGCCGCCGCAGGCCGGCTATCTGGCCTGGATCGATCTGCGTCCTCTGGGTGTGGACGACGAGGCGCTGCAACGGGTGCTGATCGAGCGGGAGAAGGTCGCGATCATGCCGGGGTCGGTGTACGGGGCGCCCGGGTTCCTGCGGCTGAACGTGGGGTGCGCGCGGAGCAAGGCCGAGGCGGGGGTGTCGGCGCTGGTGCGGGGGCTGGCGGCCGTACGGGGGTAGGCGACGGGGGCTCCGAGCGGTGGGCCGCTGCGCGGGCGCCGGGCGGGTTCATGCGGGTTCATGAATGGCCACCGGGCCGGGCAGCGGTGATGCTGCTCGTATGACTGACGCGGACGGTGTGGACGGGGGCGGGATCCGGGTTGCTTCGCCCGTGGGGCGATGGGTCGTCCTGACCACCGTGCTCGGATCGAGCATGGCCCTGCTCGACTCCACGGTCATCAATGTGGCCCTCCCCCGCATCGGACAGGACCTGGGCACCGATCTGGCCGCCCTGCAGTGGACCGTCAACGCCTACATGCTCACCCTGGCGGGGCTGATCCTGCTCGGGGGTGCGCTCGGGGACCGGTTCGGGCGGCGGCGGGTGTTCGTCGTCGGGGTGGTCTGGTTCGCCGTGGCCTCGCTGCTGTGCGGGATCGCGCCGAACGCGGAGGTGCTGGTGGCCTCGCGGGCGTTGCAGGGGGTCGGGGGCGCGCTGCTCACCCCCGGTTCGCTGGCGATCATCCAGGCGAGCTTCCACCCCGACGACCGGGCCCGTGCCGTGGGGCTCTGGTCCGGGCTCGGCGGGGTCGGGGCGGCCGTCGGGCCGTTCCTCGGGGGCTGGCTGGTGGACGGGCCGGGCTGGCGGTGGGTGTTCCTGCTCAATCTGCCGCTCGCCGCCGTCTGCGTGCCCGTGGCGCTGCGCCACGTACCGGAGTCCAGGGACCCGGACGCCCACGGCCGGTTCGATGTGCTCGGTGCGGCCCTCGCCGCGCTGTCGCTCGCCCTGGTCACCTACGCCCTGATCGAGGTGCCCGAGCAGGGGGCGTCCGTCATGGTGATCGGCGCGGCTCTCGGTGGCGTGATCCTCGGAGCGGCCTTCGTGCGGGTGGAACGGCGCCGGGACGACCCCATGGTGCCGCCGTCGATCTTCGCGTCGCGGCAGTTCACAGCCGTCAACATCGTCACGTTCTGTGTGTACGCGGCACTCGGAGGGTTCTTCTTCCTGTCCGCGATCCAGCTCCAGGTGGTCGCCGGCTACTCGGCGCTCGGCGCGGGCACCGCGCTCCTGCCCACGACGGTGCTGATGCTGCTCTTCTCCGCGTCGGCGGGTGACCTCGGGCGGCGGATCGGGCCGCGGATCCCGCTCACCGTCGGCCCGCTGCTGGCGGCCGCCGGGATGCTGCTGATGCTGAGGGTCGGTCCCGGCGCCTCCTACCCGCTGGACGTCCTGCCCGCCGTGCTGGTGCTGGGTCTCGGCATGGTCACCCTCGTGGCGCCCCTCACGGCGACCGTCCTGGCCGCCGTGGACACCGGACGGGCCGGGCTCGCCAGCGGTATCAACAACGCGGCGGCGCGGGCCGCCGGGCTGCTCGCGGTGGCCGCGCTCCCCCTGCTGGCCGGGATGGGCCCCGAGGCGTACCGCGACGCGGGAGAGTTCGCCTCGACGTTCCGGCGGGCCATGCCGATGTGCGCCGGTCTGCTCGTGGCGGGTTCGGTGATCGCCTGGTGGGCCGTACGTGCGTCTCCCGCCGCCCGGCCGGAGCCCCGGCCGGCCTGCTCGATGCACTGCGGGGTCACGGCCCCGCCCTTGGAGCCGGAACCCGGGTCCGGGCACACTTGAACCATGTCCATCCACGAGAACCTGCTCGGGGGCCCTGCCCCGACCCACCTGCCCGACGACCCGGAGCCGCGCGAACTGCTCGCAGCCGGCACGGCGCCCGCCGATGTCGCGGCGAAGTACCCCACCTCCTCGCTGGCCTGGGCGCAGCTCGCCGACGAGGCGTACGAGGGCGGCCGGGTCGTCGAGTCGTACGCCTACGCGCGCACCGGCTACCACCGCGGCCTCGACGCACTGCGCCGCGCGGGATGGAAGGGCCACGGCCCCGTCCCGTTCGAGCACGAGCCCAACCGGGGCTTCCTGCGTGCCCTGCACGCTCTCGCGCGCGCCGCGCAGGCGATCGGTGAGCAGGAGGAGTACGAGCGCTGCTCGACGTTCCTGCGCGACTCCTCGCAGACCGCCGCCGACATCCTGGGCTGAGAAGACCCCGCCTTCCGGGCCCCGCGGGCAGCAGCCCGCGGGGCCCGACGCGTTCCGCGGAAGGCCGTTAGGATGCGGAACAGGGGACCGGAGCTCCACCACCTCAGAGGAAGGGGCGGACCGCTACCCGGAAGCTCGTGTCGAGGAGACAGAAATGTCGACGATTCACCCCGACCCCGAAGCCACCGGTGCGGACACCCCGCACCTGGACTTCGCGGGAACGACGCCGTACGAGGACTATGTCCAGGCGGATGTCCTGACCCACCTCCAGCACCTGCGCTCGGACGATCCCGGCGAGATGGTCTTCCTGGTCACCACCCAGGTCATGGAGCTGTGGTTCACGGTCATCGTCCATGAGTGGGAGACGGCGGCGCACGCCCTGCGCGAGGACCGCATACCGGCCGCCCGCGACGCCCTGAAGCGCTCGCTGCGGGAGCTGGAGGCGCTGAACGCCTCCTGGAAGCCGCTCGCCGGTCTCACCCCCGCCCAGTTCAACTCCTACCGGGGATCCCTCGGCGAGGGATCGGGCTTCCAGTCGGCGATGTACCGCCGGATGGAATTCCTGCTGGGCGACAAGTCCGCCTCCATGCTCGTGCCGCACCGGGGCGCGCCCCGTGTCCACGCGGAGCTGGAGAAGGCGCTCCACGAGCCGGGCCTGTACGACGAGACGCTCGCCCTGCTCGCCCGGCGTGGATACGCCGTGCCTCAGTCGGTGCTCGGGAGGGACCTGTCGCAGAAGTACGAGCCGTCCCCCGCGGTCGAGGCCGTCTGGGCGGAGATCTACGCCGACGCGGACCAGAACGCCGAGCTGGTGCGGCTCGGCGAGGTGCTGACCGATGTCGGCGAGCTGGTGTGGCGCTGGCGCAACGACCACCTGACAGCCACCCGTCGGGCGATGGGATCGAAGACCGGCACCGGCGGATCGGCCGGGGTCGCCTGGCTGGAGAAGCGGGCCACCAAGAGCGTGTTCCCCGAGCTCTGGACGGCGCGCAGCCATGTCTGACTTCAAGGAGCGCGCCGAGGCGCTCGACACCGCAGACGAACTCGCCGCACTGCGCGAGCTGTTCACCCTCGACGACACCGTCTACCTCGACGGCAACTCGCTGGGCGCGCTGCCCCGCCACGTCCCGGCGCGCATGCAGGACGTCATCACCCGTGAGTGGGGCTCCCTGCGCATCCGCTCCTGGGACGAGAGCGGCTGGTGGACGGCGCCCGAGCGGATCGGAGACCGGATCGCCCCGCTGGTCGGTGCGGCCGCCGGACAGATCGTGGTGGGCGACTCCACCAGCGTGAACGTGTTCAAGGCCGTGGTGGCCGCGAGCCGCCTCGCGGCCGACGGCCGTGACGAGATCCTGGTCGACGCGACGACGTTCCCCACGGACGGGTACATCGCCGAGTCGGCGGCCCGGATGACGGGCCACCGCGTCGTCCCGGTCGCCCCGTCCGGTGTACCGGCCGCGCTCGGCCCCCGTACGGCGCTCGTCCTGCTGAATCACGTCGACTTCCGCACGGGCAGGCTCCATGACCTGCCCGGCCTCACCGCGGCCGTCCACGAGGCGGGTGCGCTCGCCGTCTGGGACCTGTGCCACAGCGCGGGTGCCCTTCCGGTGGCCCTCGACGCGCACGGCGTGGACCTGGCCGTCGGCTGCACGTACAAGTACCTCAACGGCGGCCCCGGTTCGCCCGCCTACCTGTACGTCGCCGAGCGCCATCAGGCGGCCTTCGACTCGCCCCTGCCCGGGTGGACCTCGCACGCCGACCCGTTCGCGATGACCCCCGGATACGCCCCCGCGGACGGTTCCGTACGGGGCCGGGTCGGCACCCCGGACATCCTGTCCATGCTCGCCCTGGAGGCGGCGCTGGACGTGTGGGACGGCGTATCGGTGGACGCCGTACGGGCCAAGTCCCTGGCGCTGACGGACTTCTTCCTGGAGTGCGTCGCCGCCTACGTCCCCGAGGGGCGGGTCGCACCGGTCACTCCGTCCGCCCACGCGGAGCGCGGCAGCCAGGTCTCGCTGCGGTGCGAGAACGCGGACGAGACGGAAGCGGTGATGCGCGCGCTCATCGAGCGTGGAGTGGTCGGCGACCTGCGCCGGCCGGACGTCCTGCGCTTCGGTTTCACCCCGCTGTACGTCGGTTTCGCCGACGCGGAAAGGGCGGCGCGGATCCTCGCGGAGGTGCTCGCCGTCTGAGTGTCCGCCGCCGTACGGGTCCGCGGTCCGGGCCAGTACGGCGGCGGTGCGCCGTACTGGTACCGTCCCCGCAGGTCAGTCCAGTTGGGCACAGGCCCAGGACGGTTGGAGCAGCATGTCGGATTCTGCCGCGCGTGACCACGACGCCGCCGAGACCGAGTCGGCGTTCGCACATCCAGTGGTCGCCCCCGACGGGTCCGCGGCTTATGGAAGCCACCCCGACCAGGTGATCGACTTCTTCGCCCCGCGGGACGGCCGGACCGGGGTGCCGCTCGTCGTGCTCCTGCACGGCGGGGCCTGGCGGGCTCCGTACGACCGGCAGCACGTGTCGCCGTTCGCGGACTTCCTCGCGCGGCGTGGGTTCGCCGTGGCCAGCGTCGAATACAGGCGCGGCGGTGAGATTCCGCAGCAGGGCACGGCGGGTCCGGTCGCGGGGCGCTGGCCCGAGACCTTCGACGACGTGGCGGCGGCGATGGACGCCCTGCCGGCGCTGGCGGCCCGGGAGCTGCCGGGGGCTGATCTGCGCAAGACCGTGGTCACCGGCCACTCGGCGGGCGGGCAGCTCGCCCTGTGGGCTGCCGCACGGCACGTGCTCCCCGAGGGCTCCCCGTGGCGGCTGCCCGCCGCGCCGCCGCTGCGCGGGGTGGTCGCGCTGGCGCCGATCGGGGACTTCGCGAGCGCGGTGGAGCTGGATGTCTGCTCGGGTGCGCTGCACCAGCTCCTCGGCGCGGCCGACTTCGAGGCGCGGAGCGCGCACGTCGATCCGGCTCTGCTGCTGCCGACCGGGATCGCGACGGCCGTCGTCCAGGGTGTGGAGGACACCACGGTCCCGCCGGCCGTGACGGAGGCGTTCGTGGACGCCGCGGCGAAGGCCGGCGAGATGGTGGGGCTGACGCTGCTGGACGGGGTCGGTCATTTCCCGCTGATCGACCCGGCGGCGGACGCCTGCGCGGTGGTGGCCGAGGAGATCGCCCAGCTGGCCTGGTAGTACTTGCGACGGACGGCGAAGGATCCGCATCACTGCTGACGACCGGGGCGGGCGCGGCCCCTACCGTGGAAGCGTGACCGAGACCAAGACCAGAAGCCCGGAGTTCCGGCTGGCCGCAGGGGCGATAGACGGCCTGCGGCAGGACCTCTTCCACGACGTGTTCGACTACCGGCCGCTGGGCCCGCTGGGCACCGGTGGGCCAGTGATCAAGAGGCTGCCGAAGGCGATCAGGACGCGTGCGGTCTGGACACCGCACGCGGTGGTCGGGGCGGTCGCGCTGATCTCCCTGCTGGCCGGGGTCTTCGAGGCGAACACCTACTCGGTGTTCGGGATCTTCACCCTCATCACCGGTGTGGTGCCGTCCGCCGCTCTGCTGATGACGCTGGTCCGCCCCGTGCTCGCGTTCTGGGTGTCGATCGCGAGCACCCCGGTGGTGGCCGCCGCCGGCAACGGGGACTGGCCGTGGGGACCCAACGCCTTCGCCTGTCATCTGGGCGTGCTGATCGTCGTCGCGGCGAGGACCCGGCCGCGTACAGCAGCCTGGATGTGGGCGATCACCCTGTTCGTCGGGACCTTCCTGGGGAACTTCGGCCACATCAACGCCTCCACCACCGCGCCCATGGCCGTCGCCTCCGCTTTCGCCCTGCTGCTCGTCACCGTCGTGCAGGTCCGCCGTGAGGCCGAGCGCGAGGTGACCGTGCAGCGCACCGTCACCGCCGTCGAGCGGGACCGGCGCACACTGCTGGAGGAGCGCACCACCATCGCCCGTGAGCTGCACGACGTCGTCGCGCACCACATGTCGGTCGTCGCGATCCAGGCGGAGGCGGCCCCGTACCGGGTGGAGAATCCGCCGCCCGAGCTGGAGCAGGCGTTCGTCACCATCCGGGAGAACGCCGTGGCCGCCCTCACCGAGCTGCGCCGGGTGCTCGGCGTCGTACGCGCGGAGGACTACGAGGCGCCGGACGCCCCGCAGCCCACCCTCGCCGAGATCGGCCGGCTGCTCGACAACGTCCGGGAGACGGGGCTGGAGACGGAGAAGACGGTTACCGGTGCGGTGCGGGCGCTTCCGCAGGGCGTCGAGCTGTCGGCGTACCGGATCGTCCAGGAGGCGCTGAGCAACACGCTCCGGCACGCCCCGGGCGCCACGGCCAAGGTGGAGATCGGCTATGTGCTGGGAGGGCTCGGGGTGCGTGTCGTCAACGGCCCCGCCCGGGGGCTGGTCAAGCCGTCGCCGGGCGCAGGGCACGGAATCACGGGGATGCGGGAGCGGGTCGCGATGCTGAACGGCGAGATGACGGCGGGGGCCACCGGGGACGGCGGCTACGAGGTCGCCGTGTTCCTTCCGGTGCCGGCGGAGCGGGAACGCACGGAGGCCGGTGAGGGAGCGTGAACGACTCGCCCATCCGGGTACTGATCGTCGACGACCAGATGATGGTCCGCGAGGGCTTCTCCGTGCTGCTCAACGCGATGCCCGGCATCGAGGTCGTCGGGGAGGCCGTCGACGGCCGGCAGGCCGTCTCGCAGGTCGCGGCCCTGCGGCCCGACGTGGTGCTGATGGACATCCGCATGCCGGAGCTCAACGGCATCGAGGCGACCCGCGAGATCGTCGCCGCCGACGCGGACGCCAAGGTGCTCGTCCTGACCACGTTCGATCTCGACGAGTACGTGTACCAGGCCCTGCGGGCCGGTGCCTCCGGCTTCCTGCTGAAGGACGCCTCGGCCAGGCAACTGGCCGAGGGCGTAAGGGTGGTGGCGTCCGGTGAGGCGCTGCTCGCTCCGACGGTGACCCGGCGGCTGATCACCGAGTTCTCGAAGATCGCCGAGGCGCCGCGGCCGCCCGCCATGGCCAGGATCGGCGACCTCACCGAGCGGGAGACCGAGGTGCTCGTGCTGATCGCCCAGGGGCTGTCGAACCTGGAGATCGCCTCGCACCTGGTGGTCGCCGAGTCGACCATCAAGACCCACGTCAGCCGCATCCTGGTGAAACTGGGGCTGCGGGACCGTACCCAGGCGGCCGTGTTCGCGTACGAGGCACGGCTGGTCACACCCGGATAGCGTCGGCCCATGCACGTGTCCTTCGACCCCTGGTCCCCGGCGTTCGTCGCCGACCCGTACCCCGCCTACGCCGCGCTGCGCGCCACCGGCCGGGCGCACTACTTCGAGCCGACGCGGCAGTGGCTCGTCCCGCACTACTCCGACGTGTCCGGGCTGCTGCGCGACCGGCGGCTGGGGCGGACCTACCTGCACCGCTTCAGCCACGACGAGTTCGGTGTCACCGCCCCGCCCGCCGCCCACGAACCGTTCCACACGCTCAACGGGCACGGGATCCTCGACCTGGAGGCCCCCGACCACACCCGGATCCGCCGGCTGGTCGCCAAGGCGTTCACCCCCCGCCGGGTGGAGGCGCTCGTCCCGACCGTGGAGCGGCTGGCCGCCGGGCTCGTCGACGACTTCGTGGCGGCGGGCGGCGGCGATCTGCTGAGCGCGGTCGCCGAGCCGCTGCCGGTGGCCGTCATCGCGGAGATGCTCGGTGTCCCGGAGGCCGACCGGGGGCTGTTGCGGCCGTGGTCGGCGGCGATCTGCGGGATGTTCGAGCTGAATCCGCCGGAGGAGACCGCACGGGCCGCCGTGCAGGCGTCGGTCGAGTTCTCCGGCTATCTGCGCGAACTGATCGACGCGCGGCGGGCGGACCCGGGCACGGATCTGATCTCCGGGCTCATCGCCGCCCATGACGACGAGGACCGGCTGACCGAGCAGGAGATCATCTCCACCTGCGTGCTGCTGCTCAACGCCGGTCACGAGGCGACCGTCAACGCCACCGTCAACGGCTGGTGGATGCTCTTCCGGCACCCGGAGCAGCTGGCCTCCCTGCGCGGCGACCACAGCCTGCTGCCGACCGCAGTGGAGGAACTGCTGCGCTACGACACTCCGGTGCCCATGTTCGCGCGATGGGTCCTGGACGACATCGAGGTCGACGGCACGGTCATTCCGCGTGGCTCGCAGGTCGCGCTGCTCTTCGCGTCGGCCAACCGGGATCCGGAGCGCTTCATCGACGCGGAGACGCTGGACCTGTCCCGGCAGGACAACCCGCACATCTCGTTCGGCGCGGGCATCCACTACTGCCTGGGCGCCCCCCTGGCCCGCGTCGAAATGGGCGCGTCCTTCGGGGAGTTGCTGCGCAAGGCGCCCGGTATGCGGCTGACGGCGGAGCCGGAGTGGAATCCCGGGTACGTGATCCGGGGGCTGAGGGAGCTACTGGTCGAGATCTGAGGCGAGGGCGCCCGAGAGCCGGACGTGATCGGGGTTGTGAGGGTTCGCCCAGGTGTGGAGGCCCCATGTGGCCGCGGCGAGGACGCCCGCGGTGCACACGGCCGCGACGAGGGCCCGGGACCGCAGGGGGCCACGCCTGCCGAGCAGACGCAGGGTCAGCAGCCAGGTGACCGTGGGCATCAGGGCGCCGGCGAGCAGGACGAGGGGCAGCTCCGTCCACAGGACGGAGAGGTCCCTGCCGTGCCCCTCGAAGCCGGCGCCCATGTGCAGGCCGGTACGCCGTGACGAGCCCCAGACGTACAGGGCGGTGACCGCCCCGAGCGCCGCCGTCGCACATCCGCCGTACCCTGCCGCGTCCCGCTGCTCCATGCGCGTGAGGACGCCCGCGCGCCGCGGCCGGTTCCCTACTTCGTCTGCAGGTCCCGGCGCCGGAAGCCTTCCAGACCGAGGAGGATCAGGGCGGCGGCGACCAGGGTGAGAACGGCCAGGGGCGTCCAGTCCATGGGGGCCGCGGGCAGTTGCGGGACATGGCCGAACGGGGACAGATTGCTCATCCAGCCCGGGAACTGGAGCAGTTGGCCCAGGTAGCCGGTCACGAACGCGTACACCGGGACCGCCCACGCGGCCTGGGCGGCCCGGGGCAGCCAGCCGAACAGGACGGCGGCGACCCCCACGGTGACCCACAGCGCCGGTGCGTAGGCGAGCGCCGCACCCGTCAGGGAGAGCACCAGCCCGGAGTCGCCGACCGAAGCGGCCCCCGCGACACCGATACCGAGGCCGACCATCAGCAGCAGCGCCGTGCCGCCGGCGAGGGCGACCGCCAGATGACTGCCCGCCCACCGGGCGCGGGACAGACCGGTCGCCAGGAGGGGCTCCGCGCGGCCCGCGTTCTCCTCGGTCCGGGGCCGCAGCGCCGCCGTCACGACGTACACGGAGGCGACGACCGCGAGGATCACCATGATCATCGAGGCGAACGACTCGGCCGTGCTCGCGCCGCCGATCCTCTGGAGGGCCTCCTGGATCTGGTCGATGTTCTTCAGCATGTCGTCGGCCTCGCCGAGGATCGACCCGTACATCGCGCCCATCAGGAACAGCCCGGCGCCGAAGCCGGCCAGCACGGACCGGTGCAGCCGCAGCGCGAATCCCAGCGGCCTGAGCAGGGCGCCGGACCCCGTCGGGCGGCCGGGCCGGGTGGCGCGGAGTCCCGCGCCCACGTCCCGCCGTGTCGACAGGAAGAAGCCGGTGCCGGCGCAGAGGGCGGCCAGCGCCAGGCACAGCAGCAGCGGCCACCAGTGGTTGTCCACGTAGGGGTAGGTGCGCTGCACCCAGCCGATCGGGGAGAGCCAGGAGAGCGCGTCGTCGCCGCCCGCGTCACCGGCGGCCCGCAGGACGTAGGCGAGGCCGATGACGGCCAGCGCCATGCCGGACGCGCCGCGGGTGTGGGCGGTGATCTGTGTGGTGATCGCGGCGACACCGGCGAAGACGAGGCCGACAGCGGCGTGCGCGAGGCCGTAGAGCAGCGAGCCCGGGGCGCCGCCGGGGGCCAGGTCCATGGCGCCGAGACCGACTGCGAGCAGCAGGGCCAGTACGAGGTCGGCGATCACGGCGACCCAGAGTGCGGCGGCCAGATGCGCGTGGCGTCCGACGACAGTGGAGCGGACCAGCTCGGCGCGGTTGGTCTCCTCCTCGTCGCGGGTGTGACGGGTGATGATCAGGACGCTCATGAGGCCGACCAGGACGGCCAGGAAGCCGAGCATCTGATGGCCCAGCATCGAGCCGAACGTGTAGTCGTCCAGATAGTGCCGGGGCCCGGTCATGGCGAGCCCGGCAGGGCTGTCCATGGTGCCGAGGACGGAGGCACGGTCCTCGGGAGCGGCGTACAGCGTCTTGTACTTGTCGGCCGTGGCCAGCGTGCCGAGGAACAGCGCGAGGATCCACACGGGCAGCCGGACACGGTCCCTGCGCAGGTTGAAGCCGACCAGGGCGCGGGTCCCCGTCAGTGCCCCGGGGCCGGCGAAGGCGTGCGCCGTCGTGGGCGTGCGGGTGGCGGTCGCGGCGCTCATCGCGCGTCCCCGTGGGCGGTCGCCGGGCCGTGGCCGTTGGCGGCGAGCTCGTCGCCGTAGTGGCGGAGCATGAGCTCCTCCAGGGTCGGCGGGTGGCTGGTCAGGCTGCGTACGCCGAATTCGGCGAGCTTGCGCACGGCGCCGTCGAGGTGGCCGCCGTCCACGGCGAACCGCACCCGGCCTCCGTTCCCGGCCCCGTCGGCGGTGACCTCCACGGAGTGCACACCGGGCAGCCGGTCGAGCCCGCCGGCAGGCAGGTCCGTCTCGGCCTCGATCGTCGTACGCGTCAGGTGCCGAAGCTCGCTCAGTGACCCGGACTGCACGGTCCTCCCGAGCCGGATGATGCTGATCCGGTCGGCCAGTTTCTCGACCTGGGCCAGGACGTGGCTGGAGAGCAGTACGGTCCTGCCCGCGGCCTTCGCCTGCAGGATGACGTCCTGGAAAACCACCTCCATGAGGGGGTCGAGCCCGGCGGTCGGCTCGTCCAGGAGCAGCAGCTCCGCGTCGGAGGCCAGCGCGGCGACGATGGCCACCTTCTGGCGGTTGCCCTTCGAGTAGGCCCGGCCCTTCTTGGTCGGGTCGAGGTCGAAGCGCTCGATCAGTTCGTCGCGGCGCCGCTTGTCGGCCCCGCCGCGCAGACGCGAGAGCAGGTCGATGGCCTCGCCGCCGGTGAGGCCCGGCCACAGCTCCACGTCGCCGGGTACATAGGCCAGGCGCCGGTGCAGCTCGACCGCGTCGTGCCACGGATCCTTGCCGAGCAGCTGGGCCGCGCCCGTATCGGCGCGCAGCAGTCCCAGCAGGACCCGGATGGTGGTGGACTTCCCGGCGCCGTTGGGCCCGAGGAAGCCATGGACCTCGCCCGCTTCGACGGCGAGGTCGAGGCCGTCCAGTGCGTGTGTGCGCCCGAACGACTTGTGCAGTCCTGACACGGTGATTGCCTTCGTCATGTTTCTGAAAGTACGTTAACTTCACAAAGTTGTGAAGTTAAGGAACCGTATAAACTCAGGTCGTGACAGGAGCAGGGGAGGCGGCGGAAAACATGACCGGCGGGACCGGTGAACCCGGGAAGACGGGGGAGGGCGGGCGCGACGAGGACGCGGTGTCCCGCTTCGTCGAGCGCTTCGCGGCCGAGATGACGGAGGCCGGGATGCAGCGGATGGCCGCGCGCGTCTTCGCGTCCCTCCTCGCCGACGACGACGGCTCCATGACCTCGGCGGACCTCGGCAGGCAGCTTCGGATCAGCCCGGCCGCGGTGTCGGGGGCGATCAACTACCTCACCCAGGTCAGCATGGTCGGCCGTGAACGGGACCCCGGCTCACGCCGTGACCGCTACCGTCTGCACGACGAGATCTGGTACGCCACCTTCGCCAACCGCGACCAGGTGCTGACCCGCTGGGAGCGCGCGCTGAGGGACGGCGCACGCTCCCTCGGCGAGGACACGCCGGCGGGCGCGCGGCTCGTGGAGACGGCGGAGTTCTTCGAATTCATGCAGGCCGAACTGGTCGGCGTCCTGGACCGGTGGCGCGAGAGCCGCAAGACGTCGGGGTGAGGGCCGTGCGGCCCGGGCTCAGGCGTCCGCCGCAGGAAGCACCAGCCCCCAGGCGCCCGCGCGTACGGTCCAGGTGCGGGTCCTGACGGGGCCCGCGACCTGTATGTCCGCGCGGTAGCGGAAGTCCGGGCCGGAGACCGTGACGGCCTTCGCCTCGGCCGTGAGCGTCTCGCCGGAGGTCGTGTGGATCACCACGTCCGCCAAACCGCCGTCGCCCTGGGCGGTCACCGAGACGCCCTCGACCGGCCGGTCCAGGTCGTTCAGCAGGACCCCGTCCGCCTCGACCCGCAGCCGGTGGGCGCGTGAGGGCCCGGAGGCTGCGGGCGGGGCGGGCCGGACCAGCGCGGCCACGAGGGTGCGGCAGGTGTCCCAGACCGTGTGGGGCGGGCCGGGCGAGGGTCTGGCCGCCGGGATCCGCAGCTCGCCGAGGACGACCCCGTCGCTGTCGTCGACGAGGAGGTCCAGCCGCCGCGCGGCCCCGTCGAGCGCTGTGCGCGCCGCCGCGACCGCGCCCCGGGGCACACCGAGCGCGTAGCTGAGTTCCAGCGTGTGCGCCGCGCCGACCGGGATCAGCGAGAGCACGCTGTCGGACAGCTCCCGCTCCCGGTGGAGCTGGGACACGGCGCGCAGCAGTGCGTGGTCGTCGCCGACGACCACCGGACGCCTGGAACCGCGCCGCGACAGGGCCTTGGCGAACTCGTCGGGGCTGTCCGCAAGGCAGATCTTGGCGTGTGCGCCGGCGCTCAGGACGTCCTTCGCGATGCGCACGGACTCCCCGTCGTAGCGGCGGGCAAGGGGGTCGATGAGTACGAGTAGCTGGTGGTCGCCGTCGCCGGGGGGCTCTGCAGCCGACACCTCGGTCCTTCCTCGGGTAGCATCTTGGTGCAAGAGCCCCTTGCGCTATTGCGCCAGGGGCTTCGTCTATTCCGGGGCACCCGGTTCGACGGCTCAGGCTTTGCCGTACATCGTCGTGCGGCAGGTACGACCTTTACGTACGCCCCCTGACCTTGGACATGCCCCGCCCGGAAGGGGTGTACGCCTGTGCCCGCACTTGTGCTGCTCGGTGCTCAGTGGGGTGACGAGGGCAAGGGGAAGGCCACCGACCTCCTCGGTGGATCCGTTGACTATGTGGTGCGTTACCAGGGCGGCAACAATGCCGGCCACACGGTCGTCGTAGGCGACCAGAAGTACGCACTGCATCTCCTCCCCTCCGGAATCCTGTCGCCGGGGTGTACCCCGGTCATCGGTAACGGTGTCGTCGTCGACCCGGCGGTCCTGCTCTCCGAGCTGAGCGGTCTGAACGAGCGAGGCGTCGACACGTCCAAGCTCCTGATCAGCGGCAACGCTCATTTGATCACTCCGTACAACGTCACCGTCGACAAGGTGACGGAACGCTTCCTCGGTAAGCGCAAGATCGGCACGACCGGGCGCGGTATCGGCCCGACATACGCCGACAAGATCAACCGGGTGGGCATCCGCGTCCAGGACCTCTACGACGAGTCGATCCTGGAGCAGAAGGTCGAAGCGGCGCTGGAGCAGAAGAACCAGCTCCTGGCCAAGGTCTTCAACCGGCGCGCGATCGAGTCCGGCAAGATCGTGGAGGAGATGCTCCAGTACGCGGAGCAGATCAAGCCCTTCGTCGCCGACACGACGCTGATCCTGAACAACGCCATCGACGAGGGCAAGGTCGTCCTCTTCGAGGGCGGTCAGGGCACCCTGCTGGACGTCGACCACGGCACATACCCCTTCGTCACCTCGTCGAACCCGACCGCGGGCGGCGCCTGCACCGGCTCCGGCGTGGGCCCGACGAAGATCAGCCGGGTCATCGGGATCCTCAAGGCCTACACCACCCGCGTCGGTGCCGGCCCCTTCCCGACGGAACTTCTCGACGAGGACGGCGAGGCGCTGCGCCGGATCGGCGGGGAGCGCGGTGTCACCACCGGCCGCGACCGCCGCTGCGGCTGGTTCGACGCCCCGATCGCGCGGTACGCGACCCGGGTCAACGGCCTCACCGATTTCTTCCTCACCAAGCTGGACGTGCTGACCGGCTGGGAGCAGATCCCGGTGTGCGTGGCGTACGAGATCGACGGCAAGCGCGTCGAGGAGCTCCCGTACAGCCAGACCGACTTCCACCACGCGAAGCCGGTCTACGAGATGCTGCCGGGCTGGTCCGAGGACATCACGAAGGCCAAGACCTTCGGTGACCTGCCGAAGAACGCGCAGGCGTACGTGAAGGCGCTGGAAGAGATGTCCGGCGCCCCGATCTCCGCGATCGGTGTCGGCCCCGGCCGTACCGAGACGATCGAGATCAACTCCTTCCTGTAGGAGCTTTCCCGCAGGAACAGCGCAAGGACGGCCGGACCTTCCCGTGGA
>NZ_JBHWZS010000093.1:0-27708 GCF_042728155.1 Streptomyces sp. NPDC060209 | reverse complement strand
GCCCCGGAGGCAGCGGCACGGCTTCGGCACGAGAGGGAAGTCGCGGGCTTCGGTACGAGAGCGGAGTCGCGGGCTACGAGCGGGGAAGTCGCGGGCGCCGGGCCCGGACGTGGCGGAGCCCGGGAGTCGTATCCAGCTCCCGGGCCCCTGGGGTTGCCACCCAATTGCGCTTGCCAGCGCCGTTTAAGAGTGCGGATCAGTCGTCAGACCGTCGCGTTCTTCCATTGAACTACCGCGCCGTGAAGAGGTGCAGGCCGGATTCGAACCAGCATTCAACGGTGTTCGTCCGTACTCGGTCGATCTGGCAATCGGCGGCGATACTGAAGCTGGAGCGAGAGTCTGAGATTGATCGCGGCTGCCTCTGCCATGTTGGGCCACCCCGGCCTGTGGTGCCGGGGGGAGGACTCGAACCTCCACCGTTACCGCGTCTTCAGGCTGAACGTCAGTTTCAGCTTGCGCTCATCACACGGGACGGACCTCAATTCCGCCTCGCGCATGGTGCGCACCCCCACGACATGCGCGGGGGCGTTCTGTGGGTGCCACCTCGCGTCCGGCGTCAGCCGAACAGGTAGCCGAACACCGCGTCCCCGACCCGCCGGTCGGTGACCTCGGCGCCGTTGGCCTCCTCACGGGCGAACTTCACCGCGTGCTGGAGCTTCTCGACCCGCTCCAGCAGCTCGTTCACCCGCCGTGCGGGAAGCGCTCCGGAGAACTTCACGGTCGTCCAGTAACCGATGGGCACGTCCTCGTAGTACACGTCGACCTGCGCCGGGTGCTTGTCGGTCGCCTCGGCCTTGACGTGGTTGCGCGGGACCTTCTTCGTCCGGATCGTGCGGACCGGCTCCGTCTTCCACCAGTCCGTCGACGGGTCGAGCGACCAGGACTCGGAGGCGTCCAGCACCGGAAGCTTCTTCACGAAGGTGTGCAGGTCGGTGAGCTGCTTCTCCAGGAAGAGCAGGTAGCTGACCGGGACTTCGCCCACGACCGTACGACCGTCGACGGTGACGTCCGCCCGGGCCGAGCAGTTGGCCCAGTCCTTCGTCGCGGTCACGTCGAACAGCCGGGTCAGCGACGCGGACATCTCACGCAGCGCCTCCTCGGCCTTGATCTGCACCCGCGCGGACTCGGGCGGAAGCTGCTCGCCCTCTTCGTCCTTCGGCTGGTACGTACGAGAGATGCCGGCCAGCAGTGCCGGCTTCTGCACCTTGTGGTGTGCCGCGGTGATGTCCTGGAGCGACTTGCTCTTGACACCCTTCTCCACGGCGATGATCTGGTTGAGCTTCGCCACTTCGCCCCCTTCGAGTGACAGGAACGTATCGCACCCCCTTTCGATCAGGCGCGTGATTTTCCTTCGCCCACGCCCTGTTGCCCGCGCGCCAGCCGGAGACCGAGGTCGTCGATCGCGAACGTGGGGTGGCTGCGGCGGCGCACGGTGGCGCCGCAGCCGCGTTCCTGCTCGGCCCAGCCGCCGCCGCGGAAGATGCGGTACGAGCCGTAGACCTCCTCGTCGTAGAGGTCCCAGCACCACTCCCAGACGTTGCCCAGCATGTCGTGCAGGCCCCAAGCGTTGGGGGACTTGGCGCCGACATCGTGGGCGCGGCCTGCCGAGTTGCCGTCGTACCAGGCGATGTCGTCGATCTCGCCGTAGCGGTACCCCCTGGTCCCCGCCTTGCAGGCGTACTGCCACTCCGCCTCCGTGGGCAGGCGGTAGCCGTCGGAGGCGGGGTCGCGGATCACCTCGCCGCTCCGCACGTCATGGGAGTAGACCGGGTCCAGTCCGGCGCGGGCCGAGAACCGGTTGCACAACTCGACGGCGTCGTGCCAGCTGACGTTCGTCACGGGCAGGGCGCCGGGCTCGGACGGACCGGGGCCCGCCCCTGTGACGGCGCGGTGCTGTTCGGCGGTGACGGGGCAGCGGCCGAGCAGGAAGGGCTCGATCTCCGCCTCCCAGCGGGCCCCTCGGCGGTCGTCGCGAAGGTCCACGGTGCCGGCCGGGATCCGGACCATGCAGGAGGCCAACTCGTCGTCGGTGAACGCGGGCACGCGGTGAGCCTCTCTGTCCTGGGCGGCAGGAGAGCCGCCACGCGCTCACGCTACGCGGCGCACCGCCGGCCGTCGGCGCACTTCGGCACCTCGGCGGGCCGAAGACGCGGCAACTCCTCAGCCGGAAGCCGGTACCGGCAGGTCCGCGCCGGGTCGGAGGAGAGAACCGCCGCCTGGTGGAGGCGCTGGAGCCGGGCCGACGGCTCCGACCGGACTCGCCGGCGAGGGTCAGGCGGACCCCGCCGAGGTGTGTCCGCTCAGCCGAGCGTGCGGACGGGACCGCCGTCGAGGTAGGCACGGATGTCCTCGACCGCGTCCCCGTAGTACGCCGCGTAGTTGGCCCGGGACACATAGCCCAGGTGCGGTGTGGCCAGGAGGCGCGGCGCGCTGCGCATCGGGTGGTCCGCCGGAAGCGGCTCGACGTCGAACACATCCACCCCGGCACCCGCGATGGCCCCTCGGCGCAGGACGTCGAGCAGCGCGTCCTGGTCGACGATCGCCGCCCGGGAGGTGTTGACCAGATAGCTGCCGGGCCGCATCAGCCCGAGCTCCTTCGCACCCAGCAGCCCACGGGTGCGTTCGCTCAGCACCAGGTGTACGGAGACGAAGTCGCTGGTCTCCAGCAGCTCTTCCTTGGACTCGGCGAAGCCGGCCCCGGCCTCCGCCGCCCGCTCCGGGGTCAGATTCGCGCTCCAGGCCACCACGTCCATGCCGAAGGCGCGGCCGACCGCGGCGACCCGGCTGCCGATCTTCCCCAGCCCGAGGATCCCGAGCCTGCGCCCGTGCAGATCGGCTCCGACGGTGGACTGCCAGGGGCCGCCGTTCCGCAGGGCGTCGGCCTCGGTCACGAGCCCGCGCGCCAGTCCGAGCAGCAGCGCCCAGGTGAGCTCGACGGGCGGGGTGGCCGTGCTGGCGGTGCCGCAGACGGTGACCCCGTGCCTTTCGGCCGCGGCGTAGTCGATGGACGTGTTGCGCATGCCGGAGGCGACGATCAGGCGGAGCCGGGGCAGCCGCTCGATCAGCGTCGCGGGAAACGGCACGCGCTCCCGGAGGGTGACCACTATGTCGAACTCGGCCAGTCGTGCGGCCAGTTCGTCCTCGGTGGCGCAGTGCTCGGCGAAGCTGACCACGTCGATGTCGGCGGCGACGGGCGACCAGTCGGCGGAGGTGGCCGCCACGGACTGGTAGTCGTCGAGCACGGCACAGCGGAGTTTCATGGTGTCTTCCCCTTCGGCGGCACGGCGGTGGTACAGCGGTGGCACTGCGGCAGCACCGGGAAATCTACCGGCCGCGCTCCGGGCTCACGTGTCCAGCCAGGTCTCCCCGTTCCGTGCGACGTCGTAGACGCGCTCCACCTGGGTGGCGGTGAGCACGCCCGTCAGCGGGGCGAGAGCGGATACCTGGCGCTCCCGGTAGACGCTCACGCCGGCCGGGGAGGCGACCACCTCCAGCGCGGCGACGCCGGTGAACACCAGCACGGTCTGGACGGGCACCTCGAAGGCGCAGTGCGCCTCCAGGGCCGCCCGGGCCCGCCGGGCACCGGACCGGTCGTCGAGCGCGTACGGCTGCGCGGTGCCGTCGTCGATCCGCAAGGTGCCGTCCTCGATCCGTACCGATGCTCCGGGACGGTGGTCGGTACTCACGGCGAACACCCCGCCGGGCCCGATGAGCAGGTGCCCGATCTCCGTGCCGTCCGGCAGGGGCACGGAGTGCAGCACCCTCCAGCCGTGCCGGGTCAGCCGTTTGAGCTCGGCCCCGACCCGCCGCTCCCCCGCGAGGGCGCCGCGCCGGGGGTCCCCGTCCCTGTGCCGCCGCAGCGCTCCGGTGGCCACCCTCACGAACGCCCCGGTCCCGGACTCGCCGAGCTGCTCCCGGAGCCCGGCCCCCGGCCGCCGCGAAGCGAGATCGCTCGCGGGTGTCAGCGCGGTCAGGGCAGCCGGCCGTCGGCGCGTCCCGGTCTCGGCACCGGCCACCGGATCCGGCACGGTCGACGCGTCCGGCACGGGCACGGGCACCGCGGGCACCGCGGGCACCGCGGGCACCGCGGGCACCGCGGGCACCGACAGCGCTTCCGGCTGGGGCACGGTCACCGCTTCCCCCACTCCCTCGGGCACGGACACCGGCTCGGCCAGGGGCGCCGCCTCCCGTCCCGCGCCCCGTTTCCGCATCCCCCGCATGGGCGGGATCCTCGGGACCTGTGGCGGCACGGGCGGGCTGGGCGGCCCGGTCGGCGCGTCCTCACCGACGAGGGCCGGCAGGTCCGGGACCTGGCGCGCGAGTGCGTCGGTAACGGCGTCCCGGTAGCGCGGGTGCAGGACCGTGATCGTGCCGCTGCCCCTGTCCGCCCATCCGATCGCGGTGCCGTCCGGCAGGTTCACATAGAGCCGGTCGTGCCCGAAGAGCTGCCATGACGTGACCTTGAGATCCTGCATCGTGCCCCCTCTGTTCACCCCTCCGGCATCCTTGCTCCCTCAGCCTGTACGGCGGGTCGGCCCCCGCACAGGGCGCAGAGCGGGCGCGCGGAGTCGGGAGCACGGCGTTCCGGAGCAGTCCGGGCCCTGTGTGCCCCGGACTGCTCCGGCGCCCCGGTCAGACCAGGGGGAGGCCAGGCGCCGGATAGGCGTCCATCATGGTCCTCACTTCGTCCCTGACCTTGGAAACGGTCGTTTCATCACCTGTACGAGCGGCATCGACCACGAGATCGATCCACTGCGCGACCGCCGCCATCTCGGAGGCGGGAATGCCCCGGGACGTCAGGGCGGGGGTGCCGATGCGGATGCCGGACGGGTCGAAGGGCTTGCGGGGGTCGTAGGGGACGGTGTTGTAGTTGACGACGATCCCGGCCCGGTCGAGCGCCTTGGCCGCGATCTTTCCGGAGACACCCTTGCCGGTGAGGTCCGCCAGCAGCAGGTGGTTGTCCGTGCCGCCGGACACGAGGTCGAAGCCGCGTGCCGCCAGTTCCTCGCCCAGCGCACGGGCGTTGGCGACGACCTGGTGGGCGTACGCGGAGAAGTCCGCCCCGGCCGCCTCCTTCAGCGCGACCGCGATGGCGGCGGTGGTCTGGTTGTGCGGACCGCCCTGGAGCCCGGGGAAGACGGCGCGGTCCACGGCCCTGGCGTGCTCGGCCCGGGTCAGCAGCATCGCCCCGCGCGGCCCGCGCAGGGTCTTGTGGGTGGTGGTGGACACCACGTCGGCGTACGGGGCGGGCGAGGGATGCGCACCCCCGGCGATCAGCCCGGCGATGTGGGCGACGTCGGCCACCAGCACCGCTCCCACCTCACGGGCGATGTCGGCGAACCCGGCGAAGTCGATCACCCGGGGCACGGCGGTGCCGCCGCAGAAGATCACCTTGGGCCGCTCCGCACGCGCCAGGTCGCGCACCTCGTCCAGGTCGACGCGCCCGGTGTCGCGCCGCACTCCGTACCGCACCCCCCGGAACCACGTACCCGTGGCCGAGACGCCCCAGCCGTGGGTGAGGTGCCCGCCCATCGGCAGCGACATCCCGAGGACGGTGTCGCCGGGCTGCAGGAACGCCAGGTAGACGGCGAGGTTGGCCGGGGAGCCGGAGTACGGCTGGACGTTGGCGTGTTCCATCCGGAACAGCGCCTTGGCGCGCTCGACGGCGAGCGTCTCGACCTGGTCGATGACCTGCTGGCCCTCGTAGTAGCGCTTGCCGGGGTAGCCCTCGGAGTACTTGTTCTGCAGGACGGTGCCGGACGCCTCCAGCACGGCGGCGGACACGTAGTTCTCACTGGGGATCAGACGCAGGGTGTCCGCCTGGAGACGCTCCTCGGCGTTCACCAGGGCGGCGAGTTCGGGATCCGCCGCTGTCAGGGCGGGGCGGCGGGAATCGGACGGCTGTACGGCCACGGGGATCCTCCCGGGTCGGTCGCACGGGGCGACATGGACCCGGATGCCCAGGCGGACGGCCCTCCGGCGATGACGCCCCGGGCATGCCCGGAGTGTGCCGCTCCCTCGTGGTCGTTTCCACGGAGCACCCTGCCGGGTACGCGCCAGTCGCGGCACTCCGCACCCTACTGCGGGGAGGTCCGTTCCGACACCGCGCCGGGCACGCGCCGGCCGAGGCATCCCGCACCATAACGGCGCCAACGTCCTCAAGCACGCGTGAACGGGCACGAAACTGGGCAGCTACCCGGGGACCTGACGGGGTTCGGCGGTGGGGGGCCGTGATGGATTCACGTGATCATTCGGGCATGTCCGGGGCCAGACCCGGGGCCGGGCAGGAGCACGGCTGGGGGACCGTTCAGCCGCCTCCTCCTCCCGCCCGGCCTCCGACGGCAGGCCCGCCGCCACCGGGGGGCGCGCTGCGGGCAGTCGCCGCCGGACTGCTCAGCCTCTCCGGCCTGGGACTCGGCCACGTCCTGGTGCGCCGTCGGCGCAGGGCGGCGGTGATCTGGGCGGCGACCGCGGTCTTCCTGTTCGTCGCGCTGCCCGCCGATCCGGACGGGGTGCCCGCCGCCCTCGTCGCCGCGTATCTCCTGCTGCTCGTCCTCGCGGGGGCCGACGCGGCCCGCATCGCCCTGCGCACGGAGTTCGGTCCGTGGTCCCGGCCCGTCCTGGCCGCGGTGCTCGGACTGCTCCTGCTGGCCGTTCCGGTCGCCGGGACCGTCGCCTACGGCTCCGCACGCGACGAGGCCACGGAGCAGGAGCTGCTCGGCCGGCTGGAGGAGGGTGACAACCTGGTCGCCAAGGCGGCGAAGAGCTCGTTCCTCCTCTCCGCGCCCGACTACCGGTACGCGCTCACCCTCTACCGGGAACTGGGCGAGGACCACCCCGGATCGCGCGCCGCCGCGCTCGTGCCCAGGCGGCTCGAGGCCTATTACGCCGCTGTCGCCACGCCGTACCGTGCGAAGAACCACTGCGCGGCGGTCGAGCCCCTGACCTATCTGCGTACGCTCCCCGACACGGTGGACCGCAAGCTGCTCGGCGATCTCACCGACTGGCCCGACACCCCGCTCGCGGAGTCGCTGTACGGCTGCGGAGTCTCCCGGCTGGGCGGCACGGGGCCGGATTCCGGCAGCAAGGAGCTGGGCACCCTGCTGCGCACGTTCCCCCGGTCCGCCCAGGCCGGGCAGGTGGGCCCGGCCGTCAGCGGGACGATACGACAGCAGGTGGCCGGTCTGAAGGGTGCGGAACCCTGCACCGTGACCGACCAGCTGCGCCTGACGAGCACCCTGGTCGCGGAGCTGCCCGAGACCTCCGTCCCCTCCCTGGCACAGCAGGCCGACGCCGGCGTACGCGACGGGGTGTACGCCTGCGGTGTGGACGAGTTCAAGGACAAGCGGTTCGCCGACGCACGCCAGACCCTGACGGACTTCGCGGACACCTACAAGGAGGACGGGCGCAGGCAGCACGCCCGGGACATATCCACGGCGGCCGAGATAGCGGAGGTCCGGCCCTCGGCGGGCAAGCGGCTGCCGGGGAGCGGCAAGCCGGGCGGCGTCCGCATGGAGCTCGTCATCAGCAACGGCGCCCCCAACGACGTCGAGGTGCTCTACACGGGTCCGGTCACCGGGACGGTGAAGCTGAAGACCTGCGGCAGCTGCGAGCGGTTCAGCAGCGAGGCCACCGGCGCGGCGGGCGCCTGCAGGGCGAACGGCACGTCGTACCCGAAGGCACGGCTGCGGCTGCCCGCGGGCGAGTACCACTTCCTGTACAAGCACGGCACGGGAGCGACTTCGGCCGTGGACAGTTACGCCTCCGGTTCCAAGGTCGAGCCCGGCTACACGTACACGAGCTGCACCTATGTCATCGAGAGGGACCCGTACGGACTGGACCTTCCCGCCCTGCCGGATCTGCTGAAGCCCGCCTCCGCGCCCTGAGCAGCGGCCTCGGCCCACGCGGCCACGCGTCAGGCCGAGGTGCGCTTGCGGGTGCCCCGGGCAGTCTTCTTCGCCGCGGGCTTCTTCGCCGATGCCTTCTTCGCGGTCGCCTTCTTCGGCGCGGGCTTCCTGGCCGAGGTCCCCTTCGTCTCCGTCTCCTTCGCGGCCGGCTTCTTCGCGGCGGTCTTCTTCGCAGCCGCCCTCTTGGGTGCCGCCTTCTTCGACGGGGCCCGCTTCGAGGAGGCTCCGGACTTCTTCGCTCCGCCGCGGCCGGACCCGATGGGGTGGACGTCCGCGACCTCGTCCCCGTGCCCGCCGTCCTCCGCGTGCGACTCCTTCGCCGCCCGGACGCTGCTTTCCAGCGCCGCCATCAGGTCGATGACCTTGCCCCCGGGCTCCTCGGCCTCCTCCTCCGCGACGGGTTCACCGGCCGCCTTCGCCGCGACGAGTTCCTCGACCGCCTCGCGGTAGTCGTCGTGGAGAGTCTCCAGATCGGCGTCGCCGAGGGTGTTCATCAGTGCGTCCGCCAGGTCCAGCTCCGCGTCGCGGACCTTGACGCCGGAGTCGGGGGCGACGCCCTCCGGGGCACGGATCTCGTCCGGCCACAGCAGACCGTGCATCGCGATCACGTCGTCGACCACCCGCAGCATGCCGAGCCGTTCCCGCCCGCGCAGCGCGTACTTCGCGACGGCGACCTTGCCGCTCCGCCTCAGGGCCTCGCGCAGCAGGGCGTACGGCTTGGCGGCCGGGACACCGTTGGCCGAGAGGTAGTACGCCGCGTCCAGCTGGAGGGGGTCGATGGCCGAGGCCGGCACGAATCCCTCGATCTCGATCGTCTTGGCGGTGGGGAGCGGGAGCGAGGCGAGGTCCTCGTCGGTCACGGGGATCACGGTGCCGTCCGCGTCCTCGTACGCCTTGACGGTCTCGGAGGCCGGCACCTCCTCCTCGTCCAGCTCGCAGACCTTGCGGTAGCGGATCCGGCCGCCGTCGGAGAGGTGGATCTGCCGGAAGGAGATCGAATGGTTCTCGGTGGCGTTCATGAGCTTGACCGGGATGCTGACCAGACCGAACGAGATGGAGCCGTTCCAGATGGACCTCACCGTTCACCCCTTACGCCCGCCATGACCTCATCCGTACGATTTCATGTGATTCTTATCGTATGACGCCGATCACAGAGGTGGAGGGGCGGCGCCTGGCGCTCAGCAATCTCGACAAGGTGCTGTACCCGGCCACCGGTACGACCAAGGGCGAGGTGCTGCACTACTACGCGGCCACGGCGGCGGGTGCGATGCTGCCGCACCTGCGGGACCGCCCGCTGTCCTTCCTGCGGTACCCGGACGGCCCGGAGGGGCTGCGCTTCTTCACCAAGAATCCGCCGCCCGGTACGCCCGACTGGGTGCGCACGGCCCCGGTCCCCCGCAGCGACGACCCCGGAGCCCGGCAGGTGCTCGCCCAGGACCTGCCGTCGCTGATGTGGGCGGCGAACCTGGTGGTGGAGTTCCACACCCATCAGTGGCGGCAGGACTCCCCCGCCGTGGCCGACCGGATGGTGTTCGACCTGGACCCCGGGCCGCCCGCGAGCGTCGTCGAGTGCTGTGCGGTCGCCCTCTGGCTGCGGGACCGGCTGTCGGAGGACGGGCTGTCCTCGTACGGGAAGACCTCCGGCTCCAAGGGGCTGCATCTGCTCGTCCCCCTGGAGCCCACCCCCTCCGAGGAGGTGACGGCCTACGCGAAGACGCTGGCGGTCCAGGCGCAGGGCGCGCTGCCCGAGCTGGCCGTGCACCGGATGACGCGTGCGCTGCGCCCGGGGAAGGTGTTCGTGGATTTCAGCCAGAACGCCGCGGCGAAGACCACCGCTGCCCCGTACACCCTGCGCGCGAAGGGCAGCCCGACCGTCTCCGCGCCCGTCACCTGGGACGAGATCGAGGCGTGCGGGGCGCCGGATGATCTCCTCTTCCTCGCCGGTGACATGGCGGCGCGGCTGGAGCGGCACGGGGATCTGCTCGGTCCGCTGACCGATCCCGGGCAGGCGCGGCCCCTGCCCGGGGGTTGAGGGGCGTCGGAAGTACAGGGCTCGCACAGCACTTTCACAGACCCGGGCGGGCCGAGCGAGGAAAGGCCGCAAGTGGAGGGTGGATCGTCCTGGCCGTGGTGCACACTCTGCGCAGGCGCTGCTGCGCGGGCTTGGTTCCGCCGTGTCCGCCGCGCAGAGGGAAGACACGGGGAGGGTGTGGCGTGTTCACGGGGATCGACGAGGTCGACTGGGCCTCGATGGAGCATGCCTACGGCCCGGCCGACGATGTGCCGGGGCTCCTTTACGGACTCGCCTCCGCCGATCCGGCGGAGCGGGAGAGCGCGCTCGACGGAATGTACGGCGCGGTGCACCACCAGGGCGATGTGTACGCGTGCACTCTCGCGTGCATCCCGTTCCTCTTCGAACTGGCCGTGGATCCGGGCATACGGGACCGGGGCGGCATCGTCGAGCTGCTGACCAGCATCGGCGGCATCGATCTGGACGAGGACGACGAGAGCGAGCTGGACGAACTGGACGAGGACGAGATCGAGGGCGTGGCGAACTACGCGATGGCCGCGGCCGCCGTGTCCGCCGGGTCCGCGGTGTTCTTCGAGCTGGTCGCCGACGAGGACCCGGGAGTGCGGCTCGCCGCACCGCTGGCCCTGGCCACTCTGCACGGCCGGCCGGGCAGAGTGCTCGCGCTGCTGCGGGAGCGGCTGCCCGTGGAGGCGGACGACGAGGTGCGGCTCGCGCTCGTCGAGGCCGCCGGCCGGATCGCCCTGCGCCACCGGCCGCTCGCGGCGCGGGCGGCCGACTGGCTGAGCCGGCTCGCCGCGGAGGCGTATCCGCCCGGACTGCGACTGGCGGCCCTCGCCCAGCTGGCCAGGTGCGCCCCGGACGCGCTGCCCGGCGACGTCGTGCGGGTGGTGTCGGGGCTGCTGCGGGAGCTGCGCTCCCGGCCCTGCCGGCCGGAACCGTCCGCCGCGAAGGCGCCGGGTGGTGACGAGGCGGCGGCGGACCTGGCCGCCGCACCGACGCTGGTGGGCCAGCTGCGGGAGCTGTCGGCCGAGGAGCCCTCCGGCCGCAGCACCCCGTGGGCCGCCGACCTGCTGCGGACGCTGCACAGCGGTCTGGACGACCGGGTGGATGACCGTACGGCGCTGCTGATGGACCAGCTCCGCAGCCCGGATCCCTGGCAGCGCATCGACGCCGTAAGGATGAGCGGCGGGCTGATCCGGGCCTGGCGCGGTTCGTACGAGGGCCTGGTGCGGCTGGTCGGCGACCAGCTCACGGATCCGGAACCGCGGCTCGCGGATGCCGCCTCGCATGTGCTGGAGGAGCTGTTCGGCCTGGCGGCACCGGCGGCCGACGCCCTGGCCGGGCGGGTGGCGGCGGATCCCGGGGCGTGGGTGAAGGAGTGGACGAGCGGACCGCCCGGCCTGGGCTCGGCGGTGAAAGCGCTGGCCAGGCTGGGCGACGCCCGGGCGCTGCCCGCACTGGCGACCGCTCTGGAGCGGCCGGAGGTGCCGCACGACGTGGGGTTCGCGATCCGGTGTCTCGGCGACGCGGCGGCCCCGCTCGCCGGGGCGCTGCGACGCAGGCTCGGCGAGGTCGGCCTGGACGAGGGCGCTTACGACCGGGCGAGCCCGCTGCTCGCCGGGCTGACGGCGCTGCGCGCGGGCGAGGCCGCTCCGGAGGTGCTGCGGGTGCTGCGGGGGGCACCCGAGTACCGCGGCGAGTGGCTGCGTACGGCGGCCCTGCGGGCGCTGGGTTCGTTCGGGCCGGCTGCCCACTGCGCCGTTCCGGAGCTGCGGCGGCTGATCCTCCGGCCCGGGACGGCGGCGGCCACGGAGGCGGCGGAGGCCCTGTGGGCGGTCACAGGTGACGCCGGCGCGGTGCTTCCGGTGCTGGCCGAGGGCCTGGGGGCGGAGCAGGTGCACGACTGCCGGGCAGCCGCGAGCGCGCTGGGCGGGCTGGGCCGGCGGGCCGAGGCGGTGGCGCCCAGACTGCGGGCCCTGCTGGCGCACGACGAGCTGTGGCTCCGGGTCGACGCCGCGATCGCCCTGTGGGAGATATCGGGACGGGCCGGTGAGGCGGTGCCGGTGCTCCTTTCCGCGTGGGAGAAGAACCGGCACGTCAGAGTCCGGGTAGCCGAATGTCTGGCGCGGATGGGTCCGGCTGGTGCAGGGTCGGACGCGGCACAGGTCTTGCGCGCCGAGCTCCTCTCCGTACGCCGTCACAACGCGATGGACGGCGGATGCGGCAGTCACGACACTTATGAGGACGAGAAGCTGCTGGCGCTCTGCCGGCGGGCACTTCTGGGACACACGGGGAAAGGAACCACATCATGATCATTTTCGGTACACGGGGCTATCTCTATCAGCTGGCGGTCCTGACGATGGTGTGCGGCTGGTGCGGCAATCCCGCGGCGCACACCCTGCGCAAGCGGGTCACCAAGTTCACGCTGTTCTTCGTGCCGCTGTTCCCGTTCTCCACGAAGTACGCGACGCAGTGCACCTTCTGCGGCGGGGAGCGGCAGATACCGAAGGAGCAGGCCGAGCAGCTGCTGGCGCAGGCCCAGGGCGGACAGGACGGCAATCCGTACGGCGCGGCGCAGCAGCAGCCCGGCTACGCGCCTCCCGGCGGCCAGAACCCGTACCAGAGCTGAGCCGCCTCGGGAGCGCCTGCCAAGGAGTGTCACGAAGCTGACATAAGGGAAATAACACCCGCCTCTTGCTACGTTGCGGAGCATGACCGCAACGACGGCGGACTCACGCCCGCCCGAGCTACGCCTGCCCAAGCGGCGCGGGGTCGAGCTCTCGCTCCTGATCGGGGCCGTGCTCATCTCCGTCTACGGCTACGCCGCCGTCGGCCTCGCCCGGAACAACGCCGTACCCCCCGATGTCGCCGGGTACGGCGCCGGTCTCGGTCTCCTCGCACTGCTGGCCCACCTCGCGGTCCGCTTCCGCGCCCCGTTCGCCGATCCGCTGCTGCTGCCCATCGCCGTCCTGCTCAACGGACTGGGTCTGGTGCTGATCTACCGCCTCGATCTGGAGACCCCGAGCGACCGGGCGGCGACGACACAGCTGATCTGGTCCACGCTCGGGGTCGCCTTCTTCATCGCCGTCGTCGTCCTGCTGCGCGACCACCGGGTGCTCCAGCGATACGCGTACCTCTCGGTCTCCGCGGCACTCGTGCTGATGATCGTGCCGATCTTCTTCCCGGCGGTGAACGGGGCCAAGATCTGGATCCGGGTCGGCGGACTCTCCTTCCAGCCCGGCGAGTTCGCCAAGATCCTCCTCGCGGTCTTCTTCGCCGCGTACCTCGCCGCGAACCGCAACGCGCTCGCGTACACCGGCCGCAGGATCTGGAAGCTCCAGTTCCCCACCGGCCGGGTCCTGGGTCCCATCGTCGCGATCTGGCTGCTCAGCGTCGGCGTCCTCGTCCTCGAACGGGACCTCGGCACCTCGCTGCTCTTCTTCGGCCTCTTCGTGATCCTGCTCTACGTGGCCACCGGCAGGACCGGCTGGATCGCCGTCGGGCTGCTCCTCGCCGCCGCGGGCGCCTTCGCCGTCGGCTCGTTCGAACCCCATGTGCACAGCAGGGTGGAGGACTGGCTGGACCCTTACGCCACGATCGACGCGGGCCAGGGGCCCAGTCAGCTCGCCCAGTCCCTCTTCGCGTTCGCCGCGGGCGGCATGCTCGGCACCGGCCTCGGGCTCGGCCACTCCATCCTCATCGGCTTCGCCGCGAAGTCCGACTTCATCCTGGCCACCGCGGGCGAGGAGCTCGGCCTGGCCGGGCTCACCGCGATCTTCCTGCTGTACGCGCTGCTGGTGGCCCGCGGCTTCCGGGCGGGCCTGGCCCTGCGGGACCCTTTCGGGCGGCTGCTGTCGATCGGCCTCGCCTCGATCCTGGCGCTCCAGGTCTTCGTGATCGCGGGCGGGGTCATGGGGCTGATCCCGCTGACCGGGATGGCGATGCCGTTCCTGGCCCAGGGCGGTTCGTCCGTGGTCACCAACTGGATCATCGTGGCGCTGCTCATCCGGGTCAGCGACGTGGCCCGCACGCCTGGTCCCCCCGCCGAGACCGGACCCGCCGGGGAGGAAAAGTGATCCCGTACATCCGGCGCGCCGCCGGATTCTGCCTGTTCCTGCTCCTCGCCCTGCTGGCGAACGCCGCCCGTGTCCAGCTCTTCGAGGCCGACGAACTCAACAGCAACTCCGCCAACCGCCGTACCACCATCGACCGTTACGACCAGCCACGCGGCAACATCCTGGTCGGCGACGAACCCGTCACCGGGTCGAAGAACACCGGCGAGCAACTCGCGTACGAGCGCACCTACCGCCACGGCCCGCTGTACGCGCCGGTGACGGGCTACGCCTCGCAGACGTACGGCACCACGCTGCTGGAGAACGCCGAGGACGGCATCCTCTCCGGCACCGACCCGATCCTGGCCCCGCTCCCGCTGTGGGGTGACATCACGCGCAGCCGGCAGCCGGGCGGCAACGTCGTCACCACCATCGAGGACTCGATGCAACGCGCCGCGTACGAGGGCCTGGACGGCCGGCGCGGCGCGGTCGCCGCCCTCGACCCGGCCACCGGGCGGATCCTGGCGCTGGTCTCCTCCCCCTCGTACGACCCCGAGCTGCTCTCCGGCACGGGCTCCGCCGTCACCGACGCGTGGACGCGGCTGAACCGGGCGCAGAGCCGGCCGATGCTCAACCGGGCCATCCGGCAGACCTATCCGCCCGGCTCGGCCTTCAAGATCGTGACGGCGGCGGCGGCTCTGGACGCCCAGGTGGTCACCGATCCGGACGCGGCGACGGACACCCCGTCCCCGTACGTCCTGCCGGGTACCTCCACCGTGCTGCCCAACGAGGCGCGGGGCTGTGAGAAGGCGTCCCTGGCGGAGGCGATCCGGGTCTCCTGCAACACGGTGATGGCCCATCTCGGCGTCGAGGTGGGCCTGGACGGGATGCTGGAGACGGTGGAGAGGTTCGGCTTCAACGACAACGACCTGAAGATCCCCTCCCGGGTGGCCCGCAGCAACTTCGACTCGGACATGAGCGACGACCAGCTGGCCCAGTCCTCGATCGGCCAGTTCGACACGACGGCCACCCCGCTCCAGATGGCGATGGTGGCCTCGGCGGTCGCGAACGGCGGCGATCTCCGGCGCCCCCACCTGGTGGACCGGGTGACGACCGACGACGGCGACACGGTCCGGCAGCAGGGCTCGGACTCGTACCGCCAGGCGATGAACCCGGCGACGGCGCAGCAGCTCCAGCGGATGATGATCGACGTCGTGGAGGACGGCACCGGCACGAACGCTGCGATCGACGGAGTGACCGTCGGCGGGAAGACGGGCACCGCCCAGCACGGAGTCGACAACTCCGGTACCCCGTACGCCTGGTTCATCGCGTGGGCGCGGGCCCCCGACTCCGGCCGCCCGGCGGTCGCCGTCGCGGTGGTCGTGGAGGACGCCGAGGCCGACCGGGCCGACGTCAGTGGGGGCGGCGACGCGGCTCCGATCGCCCGGGCGGTCATGGAGGCGGCGCTCGACGACTGAGGCCGGTCCGGGGACCATCGCCGCACGAGGACCGAGACTGGCTCCATGACTGCGGCTCTCGAAGCGTCTCTCGCCCGGATCGGCCGGCTCGACCCGGAGCTCTGCGCGTTCACGGAGGTATGGCACGAGGAGGCGCGGGCCCGGGTGGAGGCCGCTTCCCGTCTCCCTCTCGCCGGGCTGCCGTTCGCGGTGAAGGGCCGCACTGGCATCCGCTCGTACGCCGCCCGCCGCCTGGTCGCCGCGGGCGGTGTCCCGGTCGGAGCGACCTCCGTCCCCGGCCCCGGTACGCCGTGGCAGACCTGGGGGCAGGGGGCGCACGGCCGCACGGTCAACCCCTGGCGTCCCGACCGGACTCCGGGCGGATCGTCCGCGGGGTCGGCGGTGGCGGTCGCCGCGGGCATGGTGGATCTGGCGACCGGCAACGACGGGGCGGGGTCGGTACGGATCCCGGCGGCATGGTGCGGGGTGTTCGGTCTGAAGACGACCGCGGGCCTACTGCCCTCCCCGGACCGCACGGGCCTGGCGTCCCCCGGTGTCCTCGCGAGCTCCGCGGACCGGGCGGAGGCATACCTGCGCCATGTGACGGACGGGTACGCGCCGCAGCCCGCACGGCTCCCCGTTCCGGCCGTCTACAGCCCCGACCTGGGATTCGCCCCGGTCACCCAGGAGATCGCGGACCTCACGCGGCGTGCGGTCGGCCGCCTGGTGTCCGCCGGAGCGGTACGCCTCGTGCCCGGCTCCTGCGAACTGCTCGACCCGGCGGAGGCGTGGTTCGCGGTGCGCGGGGGCAGCCCGACCCCCTCCACGGAGCGGCTCCGCGCGGCCAACGACCGCACGCTCGACGCTCTCTTCGCGCGCACGCCGCTGCTGCTCACCCCGGTCGCGCCCACCCCGCCGCACGGCCACGAGGGCCCGGGGGACGTCTATTCCACCGCACTCACCTGGGCGTTCAACCTCAGCGGCCATCCGGCGGCGAGCCTGCCCGCCGGCTTCACGGCGGACGGCTGCCCCGCGGGGCTCCAACTGGTGACCGGCCGGGGAACGGACGCGGCGCTGCTCGGCATCGCCCGCGCGCTGGAGCGTGCGCTCGGCCGGACGCCCCTCAGCCGATCGGCTTCCGGATCTCCGCCCTGACCTTCGCCGTCTCCTCGGCGGCCTTCACCAGGTCGATGGACCCCGCGTCCTTCACCACCTCGCCAGGGCGGATCACGGCCACCATGGCCGCGGTGTTGGCGTCGCCCCAGGCGCACATCGGCGCATTGGTCGTCGTGCCGAGGTCCGTCCAGCGCACGACCTGGCACTCCACCGTGATGCCGTAGCCGTCGGGCTCGAAAGCCTTGGCCGGCACGACCACTTTCGCGCCCTCTGCCTCGGCCGCGCCCTTCATGATCTGGTCACGTGTCAACGCGGGGCTCGCCAGCCGTCCGTACATCCCCGAGAGGACCAGGACACCGCCTTCGTCGGACGTGTACTGCGCGACGGCGGCCTTCCCGTCCCGGACGCTCGGATCGGGGGCCTCCTCGATCTCCTTGCCCTCCGTGTCCGACAGGTCCTGGCCGAGGGTGAACTCCTCGTCCAGCACCTTCTTTTGCACCACGAGCTCGTGCGTGGCCGGGGGGAACACCGCGTCCGCCCCCTTGTCGACCAGCTGGAACGCTCCGAAGCCGATTCCCACGACGAGGACGGACGCCCCGAGCACGAGACCGACGACGAGCCCCGTCCGTCTCCTGCGCGGCTGCTGCGGCGGCCATCCGGGCATTCCCGGCTGCATTCCCGGCTGCCCCCACGGGCCGGGGGCCCCCTGGGGCTGCGGCGGGTAGGGGCCGGGCGGGGGCTGCTGCCCGTACGGACCGTGCGGGGGCGGGGACTGAGGCGGCCCGTACGGACCTTGTGGCGGCATGCTCATGCGCTCACGTTACGTCGCCACGGAGAACAGGAATTCGACGTACGGGCTATCGGCACCAGCTCGAAAGGTATGCCCCGTCAGCTCAGCGGTTCCAGCCGCGCGCGCCACTCGGCAGGAGCATCCTCCACCCCGGCCGCCGCCCCTACGACGCCTCCGGTGATGGCACACGTCGTGTCCACGTCCCCGAAGCCGTCCGCCGTAGCCCACAGGGCCCCCTCCAGGTCGTCCGGGTGCCGGGCGGCGGTCCACAGTGCGAACGGCACCGTGTCGTCGGCCCTGATGCGCCGTCCGTTGCCCAGGAGGTCGGCGGCCTTCCACGGCTCCGTGGCGAACGGCACCTCCGCGGCACGGAGCACGCCCTCCCGCACCGGCCCCTCCGGAGTGCGCGCCGCGACCGCCTCCAGCGTGAACTCACCGCGTACCGACAGTGCCGCCGCGACAGCCAGCGCCACCGCGCCGGCGACGCCCTCCGGATGGGCGTGGGTGACGACCGCCGAGAGCGCGGCCTGTTCGACGGCCCGGCCGACATCCGCGTGGAAGCGCGCTCCGAGCGGCGCGACCCGCATCGCCGCTCCGTTTCCGAGGCTGCCGCCCTCGAAGAGCCCGGGGGCCAGGGTCCGCCAGTCACCCGGCGAGGCCAGCAGCTCCGGGAGGAGGATGTGCATGCCATGGCCGTAGCCACGGGCGGGGTCCACCGCGAAGGCCAGGGCGAAGTACCGGGCGAGCCGGTCCTGGTCGACCCGCCCGCACTCGTCCAGGACCCGGTGCAGGGCGAAGGCCAGCGCGGTGTCGTCGGTCCAGTGCCACACCGGCTCGGGCGGGGTTCGGCGCGCGCGGACCTCGGCGTACGCCTGCCGGGGCGGCCGGAAGAGCGGGAACCACCGCTCCCCGAAGGCGTCGCCGAGCGCGAGCGCTTCGAGGCTTCGGCGCGCGGCGGCCGCATCCCCTGTGCGGGAGGTCGAGTTCATGGCCCTCATACTCTCCGGGCGGCCCGGCGGCGTACATCCGTTTGTCCGGGCCGGCCACCGGTGCGGGCGGGGCGTTCAGCGTTCGGTGCCGCCGTCCGCTATCGCCTCCGCGACCTCCGCGACCCGCGCCTGCTCCTCCACCGCGAAGCGGTCGCGGTCCAGTTGCTCGGCTATCTCCTCGTCCTGGGCCATCAGCAGGTCCAGATTCGAGTCGCCCAGCTCGAACACACCCATGTCTACGTAGGCCTTCTGGAGCCGTTCGCCCCAGAGGCCGATGTCCTTGACACAGGGGACGATCCGGCTGAACAACAGCTTGCGGAAGAGCTGCAGGTACTCCGAGTGCTCGGAGAGGTCCTTGGCCTCCTGCTTGCCGATGCCGAAGTTCTCCAGGACCTCCACACCGCTGAGCCGGTCGCGCATCAGGTAGCAGCCCTCGATGACGAACTCCTCGCGCTCGCGCAGTTCGGCGTCGCTCAACTGCTTGTAGTAGTCGCGCAGCGCCATGCGTCCGAAGGCCACGTGCCGGGCCTCGTCCTGCATGACGTAGGCGAGGATCTGCTTGGGCAGCGGCCTGGTGGTGGTGTCGCGGATCATGCCGAACGCGGCGAGCGCCAGCCCTTCGATGAGGACCTGCATACCGAGGTAGGGCATGTCCCAGCGGGAGTCACGCAGGGTGTCGCCGAGCAGTCCCTGGAGGTTGTCGTTGATCGGGTAGAGCATCCCGACCTTCTCGTGCAGGAAGCGGCCGTAGATCTCCGCGTGCCGCGCCTCGTCCATCGTCTGGGTCGCGGAGTAGAACTTCGCGTCCAGGTCGGGGACCGACTCCACGATCCGGGCGGCGCAGACCATGGCGCCCTGCTCACCGTGCAGGAACTGGCTGAACTGCCAGGAGGTGTAGTGCCTGCGCAGTTCGCCGCGGTCCCGCTCGGTCATCTTCGCCCAGTGCGGGGTGCCGTAGAGCGTGAGTGCCTCGTCCGGGGTGCCGAGCGGGTCGGCGGGGTCGACCTCCAGGCTCCAGTCGATGCGCTTGTTGCCGTCCCACTGCTTGTCCTTGCCCTTCTGGTAGAGGGCGAGGAGGCGTTCACGGCCGTCGTCGTAGTCCCAGCTGAACCGGGCCGCTCCGGTGGCAGGCACCTGCCATGTCGGCGCGGGGGGTGCGGTGGTGTAGAGGTCGTGTGTCGACACGGACAGCTCCTTCGCCTGGCGAGGATCGTGCATTCCGTGGTGCTGACGTCAGTTGGCAGGTTCACACGTTGGTAGACGCGCGGTCAACAAGTCGTGCACAGGGGATTGACTGCCTTGCTGACAGGCAGTCTCATAATTCCTGACCGGAAACCTGACCGCCGGTAACCCATGTGCGAGGTGCCTTCAGCGATGACGACAGTGACCGACGAGGACATCCAGGCGCTCCGCGACGCGCTCGGCCCGCTCAAGGACCGCGAACAGGTCGCGGCCCGCCTGCTCGAGGCCTCGGCCAAGCACTCCTTCGATCCGGACACCGAGCTCGACTGGGATTCGGCCGTCGAGGAGGGCAAGTGGTTCTGGCCACCCGAGCTGGTCTCCCTCTACGACACCCCGCTGTGGCGGAAGATGTCGGAGGAGCAGCGGATGGACCTGGCGCGCCACGAGGCGGCGTCGCTGGCATCGCTCGGGATCTGGTTCGAGATCATCCTGATGCAGCTGCTCGTCCGGCACATCTATGACAAGTCCGTGACCAGCAAGCACGTCCGTTACGCCCTCACCGAGATAGCCGACGAGTGCCGGCACTCCATGATGTTCGCCCGCATGATCGAGTGGGGCGGGGCGCCCGCCTACCCGGTCCCCCGGCGCTATCACAACCTGGCGCGGGTGCTGAAGACCATCTCCACCACCCCCGGTTCGTTCGCCGCGACCCTGCTCGGCGAGGAGATCCTGGACTGGATGCAGCGGCTCACCTTCCCCGACGAGCGCGTCCAGTCGCTCGTACGCGGAGTGACCCGCATCCATGTCGTCGAGGAGGCCAGGCATGTGCGCTACGCCCGCGAGGAACTGCGCCGCCAGATGGTGACCGCGCCCCTCTGGGAGCGGCGGCTGACCCGGCTCAACTGCGGTGAGGCGGCACGTGTCTTCTCCGTCTGCTTCGTCAACCCGCAGGTCTACGAGAACGTCGGCCTGGACCGCCACGAGGCCGTCGCGCAGGTGAAGGCGAGCGGCCACCGGGCGGAGGTCATGCAGACGGGGGCGAAGCGCCTCACCGACTTCTTCGACGACATCGGTGTGCTCAACGGGGTGGGCCGCAGGCTGTGGAAGAGTTCGGGCCTGCTGGCCTGAGGCCGCTCCCCCTTCCGGAGGGAGCGCTTAGGCTTCGGAGTATGACCTCCGCACCCGCAGCACCGCCGGCCCGCGCGTACCGTCGCCTGGGTGTCGAGGAACGCCGCGCCCAACTGCTGGGCGCGGCACTGACGCTCTTCGCCCACCGGGCACCGGACGACGTGTCGATCGACGAGGTGGCGGCGGCCGCCGGGGTCTCCCGTCCGCTGGTCTACCGCTACTTCCCCGGCGGCAGGCAGCAGTTGTACGAGGCCGCCCTCGGTTCGGCCGCCGAGCAGCTGACGCTCTGCTTCTCGGAACCCGCCGTGGGCCCGCCCACCGAGCGGGTCAGCCGGGTCCTGGACCGCTACCTCGGCTTCGTCGATCAGCACGACGCCGGTTTCAGCGCGTTGCTGCGTGGCGGCAGCGTGGCCGAGACCTCGCGCACGTCCACGATCGTGGACGGCGTCCGCCGGTCGGCGGCGGAGCAGATCCTGCTCCACCTGGGCCGGGGCGGCGGCCCGGGGCAGGAACCCGCCGGACCACGCCTGCGGATGATGGTGCGCACCTGGATCGCGGCCGTGGAGGCTGCGTCCCTGATCTGGCTGGACGAGGAGAAGCAGCCGTCGGCCTCCGACCTGCGGGGCTGGCTGGTCGACCATCTGATGGCCCTGCTCGCGGTCACGGCGGCCTCGGACGAGGAGACGGAAGCCGTGGTGGCGGCCCTGTTGAGCCAGGAGACCGCCGACGGTCCGGCAGGGCGCCTCGCGGCCCTGATCATCCCGGTGGCAGGGCACGCGGCACATCTGCTGCCGCCTGGGTGACACTGGCCCGGTGAAAAGCGAGAACACGCCCTTCCGCGGCGGCCCCCTGGACGGCCGGGTGCTGCCCGTCCTGCTCGGGCCGACCGGTCATCCGCCCAAGTGGTACGAGGTCCCGGTGCCGGACGCCGACGGCGGCCCCGCGACCGTGTACGCCTACCGGCGCACTCCGGCGGGCTATTCGAAGCGGCTCGGGCTGCAGCGCGGCTGGGTGTACGAATTCGCCCCCGACGGCCGTGAGCGTTTCACCCCCAAGTGGCCCTGGAACAGGCCCCGCAGCGGGTCCTGAGCGGCATCCGCACCCGCGCCCGTAAGATCGGCGGTCAGGTGCCGAGGGCACGGTGACAAGGGGGGTGCGCCATGGAGGCGCTGCGTCAGGACGATCCACGCCACTTCGGCCCGTACACCGCGCTGGTGCGCTTCCGCGAGAGCGCGAGCGCCGTGCACTACCTGGCCCGGGGCCTGGACCGCGACGATCTCGCCGTGGTGTCGGCCGCCCGGCCCGCCCTCGCCTCCCTGCCCGCCTTCCGGCGCCGCTTCCGGTCCGAGGCCCGCACCGCCGAGCGGCTGGCCGGTGGCTGGGTGCAGCCGCCGCTCGCCTCCCCCGAGGACGACGGCCTGTGGACGGCCACGGCCTATGTCCCCGCGGTGACTCTCGCCGAGGCGATCGGCCTCGCCGGACCGCTGCCCGAGCGTGCCGTGCGGATACTGGGCGCGGGCCTGGCCGAGACGCTCTCCCGGGTGCACGCCACCGGGGCCGTGCTCCAGGGGCTGGCGCCGGACACGGTGCTGCTGGCCGAGGACGGCCCCCGGCTGACCGCGTTCGGGCCTCTGGGGGCTGCCGCCTCCGCCGAGGCCCGGGAGGGCGGGCAGCTGTCCGTACGGCTGGGCTATCTCACCCCCGAGCAGGTCGAGGGCAAGGAAGTGGGCCCGGCGTCAGACCTGTTCGTCCTGGGCCTGCTGCTGGCGTACGCGGCGACCGGGACGACCCCGCTCGCCGACGGCCCCGTGGAGGAGGCGGCAGAGCGGATCGCCCACGGATCCGCCGAACTCGGGTCCGTACCTGCCGAGTTGCGCACCCTGATCGCGGGCTGTCTGGCCAAGGACCCGGACGGCCGGCCCGCTGCGGGATCGGTAGCCGCGGAACTGGCGCTGGAGGGTGCCGCGGGCCTCGCCAAGGGCGGCTGGCTTCCGGGACCGCTGTCGGCCGCCGTGACGGACCAGGCCGCGCGGGTGCGGGTCCTGGAGGCGCCGGTGGACCCGGTCCAGGACGCGGTGCCGGCCCCCGTCGAGGACAAGGTGCCCACGGACGCTGTGCCCACGGACAGCGGCGCGCCCACCGTCGACGGCAGCGGGGACATCGGTGAGGACAGCCGGACCACGCGCTTCCTGGGGACCGGGGCGCGCGCCCCGCAGTCCGACCGGGCGACGACACAGCTCGCCGTCCCCCGTGAAGCGACCGGCGCCGCACCCCCGCTCTCCCCGGCAACCGCCCTGCCGCCCGCACCCGCACCCGCACAGCCCTACCCGTACGCGTACCCCGCCGCGCAGGGCGCGCCCGCCCCGCTCCCACCGGCTCTGCCCGCCGCGGCGCCGCCCACCGCCGCGCCGCGCGCCGCGTCCGTCCCGGCCCCCGGCCGGCGGGCGCTGCTCACCACCGTCGCCGTCGGTGCGGCCGGACTGGTCCTGGGCGGGGCCGCCGTGTCCGTGCTGGGATCCGACGAGCCCGCCACCGCCGCCGACGACAAGCCGTCGGCCGAGCCCCGGCCCACCGTTCCCGGCCGGGCGCCGGATCCCCGGTGGACGTACACCCGGCCGGCCTCCGCGCCGGCGCCGCTCACCGCGGGCGTCTGGCAGGACAAGCTGCTGGTGCTGACGGACACGGCCGGGGCGACCGCCGTCGACCTCCGCACCGGGCGGAAGCTCTGGGAGCGTGCCGACGCAGCCGGGGCCCAAGCGGTCCTGGCGGCCGGGGACGGCCTCTGCTTCCTGGCGACCCCGACGGAATTCCTCTGGCTGTCACCGAAGGACGGGCGGATCGAGCACCGGGTGCGCTTCGTGGACCAGTTCACCGGCGTACCGAACATGAAGGTGGCCCCGCTCACCGGCCTGTCCGGGTCCGTCCTCTGGTTCACCGGCTCCCACACCGTCATCGTGAAGGCGCCGAAGCCGAAGAAGGGCAAGAAGCCCGGCAAGGACACACAGGTCGTCAAGGCGTACTTCTTCGCGTACGACGTCGTGCGGCGCAAGGAGCTCTGGCGCGTCGCCGTCCCCGCGGGCCGGGCCCCCGGCACCCCTTCCTACCGGCTCATCGCCGTCAGGAACGCCGACCTCCTCGTACGCCAGGACGCGGGCACGCTCACCCCCGCCGACGTCGCGGCGGGCAAGGGCAAGGCGTTCTTCCTCTCCTTCGACCGCGCCACGGGGAAGCTCCTGTGGAACCGGCAGTTCGGCGCGGTCGCACCTGCCGGCGCGGCGGCAGGTGACCAGGAGGGGCAGCTCTACGGCGCGGTGGGCGCCGGTCTGCAGGCCTTCGAGACGGGTACCGGGAAGCCGGTCTGGACGCTGAACGGCACTGCGCCGTCCGCCTTCGGTACGCCTGTCCCGGCCGGGAAGCTGCTCCACATCACGAACCGCGACCAGGAGGTCGGGGCGGTCGAGCGGGCGACCGGAAAGCTGCTCTGGCGGCGGTCCACCGAGGTTCCGCTCGGCGGCGACGCCCCCACGCTCACGCTGAGCGGCGGCGGTAGGACGCTGCTCGCCGCGGACGCCTCCCAGGTGACCGCTTTCGCCGCGGCGGACGGGCGCCGGCTGTGGAAGTTCCAGGACATCGGGACCCAGGACCCGAAGGGCGCCACGGTCAGCGCGCCCTACCGGGTGCTGGCCGCCGGGAAGACCTCCGTCGTCCAGCGGGAACGGGCCTTCTACGCCTTCCCCGTGGAGTGACCGGCGGCTCACGCCCGCGCCACCTGGAGTCCGCCGTTCGGGGCACGCCCCGGGCGGCACGCCGGGAGGTTCTTGCATCACCCGCGGCCGAGTGACCGGATGGACGAGATCCGAGCACTTGTGGGGTAGTCCGATTAATCGGCGTCGCCCCAGACACCGGAGGTGATCTCGTGTCGGGCAGAATCACACGCGCCCTCTGCACGGCGGCACTGGCCGCGGTCGTCGCCGCCTCCCCCGCCGTCGCCGAGCCGTCCGGACCGGAACCCGCACCGGCTGCCGGACCGGCTCCGCAGAGCGTGGCCGGGCTGCTGAAGCAGTTGCAGACGCTCTATCAGAAGGCCGAGGAGGCCGGCGAGCTCTACAACGGCACCGAGGAAGAGCTGAAGAAGCGGGCGGCCGAGGCAAGGAAACTGCGCGGCGATGTGGCCAGGGCCCGGACGGCCCTGGACACCGGACGCCGCGACGCCGGGCGACTGGCACGTGACCAGTACCAGGGGCGCACCGACTTCTCCGTGTACCTGCGGCTGCTGCTGGCCGAGGACCCGTCCCGCGCCCTGGAACAGAGCCATGTCATCGAGCGCGCCCAGGCCGGCCGTTCGGCCGTCGTCGACCGGCTGACCGGGGCGGAGAGGCACGCGGAGGTCCTGGCTGCCAAGTCCCGCGCGGCACAGGAACGGCAGCGGGTGCTGGCCGCACAGCAGAAGAAGCAGCACGACACCGTGCAGTCCCGGCTGAAGGGCATCGAGACGATGCTGGCCTCCCTGTCGGCCGAGCAGCTCGCCGCTCTGTCAGCGCTTGAGGAGAAGAACATCGGCGAGGCCCAGGACGCGCTCACGGCTTCGGGGGCACTCAGCTCGGTCCGCCCGCCGTCCGAGGAGGGCGGGGAGGCCGTCCGCTACGCCGTCGAGCAGATCGGCAAGCCGTACGTGTGGGGCGCGGAGGGGCCGGAGTCGTACGACTGCTCCGGGCTCACGTCGCAGGCCTGGTCGGCTGCGGGCCGGGACATCCCGCGCACCTCGCAGGAACAGTGGCGCCGGCTGCCGAAGGTGCCGGTCGGCTCGCTGCGCCCCGGCGATCTGGTGGTCTACTTCCCGAAGGCGACTCACGTCGCGCTCTACATCGGCAACGGCCTGGTGGTGCAGGCGCCCAGGCCCGGAGCCACGGTGAAGGTCTCACCACTGGCCTCGAACCCTCTGCTCGGGGCTGTCCGCCCCGACCCGGACAGCGAGCCGCTGAGCGCGTACACGCTGCCGGAACTGCCCGAGGACGCAACCTCGGGGGCGGACACCGGATACGACGCCCCGGAGGCGTGAGAACCGGGCCGGCGCGTTCGTCTGTGCCTGTTCAGCTCACGCTGCGCGCGTTCCCTCACACTGCCGTCCGGCACCAGTGGCCCCGCCCGCGGTGTGGCACAGGTCACCGGAACCCCTCGGCCCGGCCGGAGAGGTAGGTGGTGTGAGGTCTACTGAACAGGGAGATCGGGAGCGCATGCGTGCACGAATCAGGGCGGGCGACCGCGAGGCGTTCGCCGCGCTCTACGAGGAGCACGCGCGGGCGGTCTACAACCACGCCTACCGGCTGACGGGCGACTGGTCGACGGCCGAGGATGTCATGTCCGAGACCTTCCTGGCCGCCTGGCGTACCCGTCATGCCGTCGAGCCGGACGGCGACTCGCTGCGGCCGTGGCTGCTCGGGATCGCCACGAACAGAGCGCGCAACGCAAAACGCGGTACAGGGCGGCGCCTGGCCTTCCTGGCCCGCCGCCCCGCCCCGGAACCGGTGGCGGACATCGCGGACGCCACGGCCGGACGCGTCGACGACGCACGGCGGCTCGCCGCGGTCCAGCAGGCGCTGGGCGGGCTCCGCCGCCAGGAACGCGAGGTGCTGCTCCTCTGCGTCTGGTCCGGGCTGGACTACGCCGAGGCCGCCGAGGCCCTGGGCATCCCGGTGGGCACGGTGCGGTCGCGGCTGTCCCGTGCCCGCAACCGGCTGCGGCGGCTCACCGACGAGGAACTCGGCCGGATACCGGACGGGGCCGCGCGAGACGCACGCCCCGGAGAAGCGGTCCGACCCGGAAGGGAACCCCGCCCAGGCCGCGGAGAGGTAGGGAGCAGGGCCGCGTTCGTGGCCCTGCCCATCCAGGAGGAAGCCCGATGAACGACCGCACCTCCGGCCCCGGGCGGGCCGAACGCGAGGAACTGGCCCGGCTGTTGCCGGCCCCGGCCGAACGGGACCTCCCCCCGGGCCGTCATCTCCACCACAAGGACACCCTGATGCGTCTGATCGACCAGGACGGCGACCGCGCCACCGCTCGCCCCCGCCCCCGCCTCCTGCGCCCCGCCGTCCTGCTGCCCGCCGTCGGACTGGCCCTGGGCGGGGTGCTGCTGACCACGCTCGCCGTGGCCGGCCAGGACAGCGCTCCGGCACCTTCCGCCTCGGGCACGGCCACCGCCCCTCGTGGCGCGGCCGTATTGCTCGACCGGATCGCGTCGGTCGCCGGGAGGAGCAGCGAACAGACGGTCACCGGCGACCAGTTCGTGTACGTCAGGACATTGCAGACCGGGAACGAGGGCAAGTTCGGTGGCCCGGTGAAGCTGACCGAGCCCCGCGAGCGTGAGGTCTGGATGGCGCAGACGGCGGGTCCGGTGATCGACGTCGGCCTGATCCACCAGGACGGCTCGTACATCCCGATCACCGTCGGGGTCCCGGACGGCGAGCCCGCCGTCGGCTACCCGGCCGGCCTCGACCGGCCGACGTACGCGTGGCTGGCCTCACTGCCCACCGAGCCCGACGTCCTGCTCCGGCGGCTCACCACCGAGATCACCCGGGACCAGGACTCGCGCGACACCCCGGCCGAGGACCGGGACCAGGCCCAGGACGCCTTCGACGCCATCGGTGAGCTGCTGCGGGAGACGGTGATGCCTCCGAGGACCGCGGCCGCCCTCTACAAGGCCGCCGCGAAGATCCCCGGCGTGACCGAGGATTCCGACGCGGTGGACGCGGCCGGCCGGCACGGGATCGGTGTGGCCCGCGACAACACCCGGACCGGTGAGCGCACCGCCTGGATCTTCGACTCGACCACCCTGGAGTACCTGGGCGAACGGAGCTACCTCATCAGGGACACCTCCATGGGCAGCAAGGGCACCCTGGTCCACGTGTCGGCGGTCCTGGAGCGCGCGGTGGTCGACGCCCTCCGCGAGGATCCGTCGACGACGGCCTGATCCCGACAGGGAGCTGCCGGGGCGTGGCTACGCGCCCCGGCCCGCGTACGCGTCCTCGACGGCGCCGGCGAGGCGCAGGGCGGCGGCG